>JBMFOW010000077.1:0-7603 GCA_049969455.1 bacterium
GTAATTTTTATTTAAGTTTTGAAAATTCTCAATTAAATTTAATTTTTGAAAAATTTGGCGCAGATTTTATGGATAATAATTTAAAAATAGATGGAGTTTTAAATGTTTTATTAACTAATCAAAAATTTATTATTAAAAACTATCCTAAGATTTTACTTAATAATTCTTTAGTTAATTATAATATAGAATTTAATGATAAAAAAATTAGTTTGAAATTTGATATTTTAAATCTTAAAAAAATTAAAATTAATATGTTTGATTATGTAAGTAACATTTTTGCTAAGGGGGTTATTGAATTTAAAAATAATAAATTCGATATAGATATATTAGTTAAAGCTAATAGAGGGGAATTAAAAATACTTAAAGTATCTTCTAAAGAAAAAAATCGATTTATTTATAATTATATACAGAGTATAAGTATAAATTTAGATGCTAAAAATATAAGAAATAAGAATTTTTTATGGGATGTTTTATTTAGTTCTAATTTAAATATTGATGTTAAGCAATTAAAAATAAACGGAAATTTAAAAATAAATAAAGGAATATTAAGACTTAATGATGGAGTTTATAGAATTATACAAGGTAGTATAATTTGGAATAATGATTTATATGGCGATATTTATATCTTAGCTCAGAAATTGGGAACTTCTCCTTTTGATTATAAATTAACTTTTGTAAAGGGTAGTATTAAAGATTTTGTTATATCTAATTTTGATTTACTACAACAACAAAAAAACTACAATACATCTTTTTATAATTTTAATAATAATTTATCTTTTAATAATGATTTATCTTTTAGTAATAATCTGTCTTTGGGATTAAACAATTTTATGGGATTTGATGTTATTGACTATAGTAATAATAAAACAACTGGATACTTAAGGGTTGGTAAAGAAATAACTAAAAATATATTCGTTTTTTATTTAAGAAAATTAAAAGAATCTAATTTTGAAAATTTAGATTATGATTATTATATCTCTATTGATTACTTAATAAAAAGATTTTCTAAAGGGATTTTATTGTTTAATACTACTTTTTATAATAATTCAAAAAATAATTTTGGATTTATTTTTGTCTATGGATTCTAATTTTTAATTTTTTTAATTTTTTTTAATTTTTTTTTAATATTTTTTTAATATTTTTTGTTATATGATAAATATGAGAACTTTAATTGCAAAAAAAATTATAAAAAAATTTAAAGGATTAACAATGATTGAGGTTTTAGCTTCTATTATTGTTTTATCTTTGGTGATTTTAGCCTTAATATCTACTGCTTATTATATATTCGCTTCTTATGAAGAAATATCTATTAAAGGTATTATTAGGAGAAAAGTTGATGAATATTACCATTCTCACATATTTACTAAATACTACTTATATGAAAATTATTTAGGGGATATTGATAGTATTTCTGAGTTTAATCCTACTGTAAGTAATATAAATGTTGCATTTGATAGTTCCACTTCTACTAACGGAACTGCTACTGTTACTACTGTATCTAAGAAAGATGAACTTTATAAAAGACTAAATATAAATAATAATAATAATAATAATAATATAGGTATAAATTTGCCTTCTTTGCTAAAAGACATGATAAATGCTTTTAACAATGATGAATGGATAAAATCCCAAGGGATAACTATAACATCTTTAAGTGCTACCTTATTAGCTACCATTGGGTTTTATAGAATTGATACATTACAAAGGAAAATTCATATAGCTTATACCTTGGATAAAATTAGAATAGATTTTAATTTCCAAAAAAGAAATAAGCACCAATTTAGAATGTCTTTTGAATACTATCTTGTTAATAATATGAAAAGTAGTAGTAGCTATGGATCTCCTGTATCAACAACTACTACCTGGCAAACCTTAGCTAACGGAACTAATGTGTTTAGGACTCGTTAGTTTCTACTTCTGCTACTACTGCTAATACTTCAGTTGTCCCTTAGATTTTTTAATTATTTTAATTATTTATTTAAATGCGTAGATTTTATATTCGTTCATGAATTCTTTTATAGAGTTAATTAATTCTTCTTTATGTTCTAAATTATCTCTGTAGAATTTGTTATCTGTATTTATTGTTAAAATAGGTATATCTAATTTGAATTTATTTTCATATAAGAATTGGTCATAGAAATTATTAAGTCCATCTAAGTATTCAAAAGTTATACCATCGTCTTGTAGTTCTATTTCTCTACTTCTTTGTTTAACTCTGTTAAATAAGGTTTGTGTAGATGCTCGTAAATATATAATAAAAGATGGTTTTTTAAGTAGCTTTTCTGATAAGAAATCAAACCATTTACAATAACTTTCCCATTCCCTTTGATTCATATATCCACTTTCATATAAATATCTTGCAAAAACGTATCTGTCTGAATAAACTGATCTTTCTAACAGTAAATTTTGTGTTGTATTGTTTTGAGCTTCCATATGCCTTATTGCTCTGATTGTGAAGAATTCCCATTGGGTAGAATATGCCCATCTTTTTTTATCTTGATAAAACAAATCTAAAAAATTATTTTCATACCAAGGCTCATCTACTGGTAGAAAATTTAATTCTTTTGAAATAATGCTTAATACTGTGCTTTTATAAGCACCTATGTTTCCGTCTATAACAGCAAACACTCTATTCACCCCCATAATCACCACTACCTATTTTATTTTTTAATTTTTTTATTTTTCTAATTAATTTTAGTTACTATTTTAATTTGCTAATTATATAATTCTTATTGAATTTATTATAAACCTTCCTTTTTTGATAAAATAACAAAATTATTGTAAAAAGTCAATTATGAAAAAGGTATTTATATATGTTTTTATAAAATTATATATAGGGAACTAATTTTTATTGAAATAATTTTAATTTTGATTTTAATTTAAAAAAATATGAAGGAATTATATTTAATATTTATAGGTTTTATATTTGGAATTTTATTTTATCCATTTATTAATTCTTTTTTACTTTATAGATTTGTTAAGAATAAAAAAGTAGAAGAAGATATTTTAAAAGAAATTTATAATTTTAATAAAGAAAATAAATTGATAACAATAGATATATTACATAAAAAAATAAATACTCCTGTTTCTAGTTTATTAAATATTTTAAGTAAATTGATTAACTTGAATTATATTTTTTTAAAAGATAATGATATAAGATTAACAAATAAAGGTAAAGAGGAAGCAAGAAATATAATAACTAAGCATAGATTAATTGAAAGATATTTATTTGAGAAAACTTCAACTGATATAAAGGAAATACATGAAATAGCTGATGAAAATGAACATATTTTTGACGAAAAAAAGATTTCTAATATTAAGAATGAACTTAGTAATCCTTGTATAGATCCACATGGAGATATTTTAGATGAGGGATTAAATGTTTTAAAAAAATTGATTAATTTAGGAAACTGCCAAGTTGATAAGATATATATAATAAAGCATATAGAAGATGAACCCCGTGAAGTATATGAGAAATTAGTTAATTTAGATATAGCTCCTTTTGATAAGATTAAAATACTTAAAATTGAAAAAAACTATATTAATATAATAAATGATAAAGGTAAAAAAAATTCTTTAGATTATTTATATGCTAATAATATTTTTGTTCAGGAATTGGAAAGTAATGAAAAAATTCAAAAATATTTTGATTTTTTAATAAAAAATAATGTTGTTACTTTAGATAATTTAAAATTAAAAAGTCCAGGATTAATTATTGGATTATCATTTTATATAAGAGGAATTCAAAGACAAAGACTAATGGAACTGGGGTTTATTAGAGGAAATATAGTTATACCTTTATATAATAATTCTATAAGCGATGATCCAAGAGCTTATAAAATCAATAATAGTATCATTTCTTTAAGAAAAGAACATGCTAATAAAATATATGTTATTGATTTATTTTATTTAAATAATTTTAGTAAAAGTGAATTAAAGGAGTTAATAAATGTTTGATAATAAAAACTGTGAAAATTGTAATGTAAATAAAGTAAATATTAAAAATATAACAAAAATAGATTATGTAATATGTTTAGTTGGTAATCCTAATGTAGGTAAATCAACTTTGTTTAATTATTTAACAAAATTAAATGTTAAAGTTGGGAACTGGCCGGGAAAAACTGTTGTAAAATATGAAGGATACTTTGAATATAAAAACAAAATATTTAAAATTATCGATTTACCTGGTACTTATTCTTTATTATCTATAAGTCAAGATGAAGAAATAACTAGAAATTTCTTATTATTTTCTAATTACGATTTAGCTATATTTATATTAGATGCTACTAATATTGAAAGAAATTTATTATTATATTTTCAAGTAATTGAAATAACTAATAAAGTAATAATTGCTTTAAATTTAATAGATGAGGCAAATAGAAAAGGAATTTATATAGATTTAGATAAATTATATAATAGATTAAATGTTCCTGTTATTCCTATTGTTGCTCAAACTGGATATAATGTTAATACTCTTTTAGATCAAATAATTAATATAATAGATAATAAAATAGAATTGAAACCTAATAAAGTTAAGTTTAATGATAATATAGAAAATATTTTAAAAGAAATAGAGCAGGAATTAATAAATTATTATCCTGAATTATCTAATTTTAGTAATTTAAGATGGATTGCTATAAGGTTGTTATCAGGAGATAATTTTATTAAAGAACTGATTTCTAAAAAAGTATTACATAAATTTTTAATTAAAAATGAAAAAATATTAGTATAGAAATTAAGAATTAAAAGATGTTTTTTATGGAAATACAAGCAATTGTAGGATTATCTAAGAATGTAGGAAAAACAACTTTTTTAAATAAATATTTACATGAAATTAAGGATAAAAATAATTTTATATTAACTAGTGTTGGTTGGGATGGAGAATTAGTTGATCATATTTTTGGTATCCCTAAACCACCTATTAGAGTATATAAAAATAATTATATTGCTACTTACCAAAAATTAATTAATCAATCTTTTAAAGAATTGTTTTTAACTGATTTAGAAAACTTTTTTTTGGGTAAGTTAGGAGTTTATGAATGTATTAATGAAGACTATGTTCAGATAGCTGGACCTTCTTCTTCTAAAGAATTAGAAATCTTTATTGATTCTATTTTAAAAAATAATTTTAAGGTTTCTAAGTTAATATTAGATGGGGCTGCTGATAGAAGATATATTTTATCTTTTGCTAATACTGTTATTCTGATAACTGGGCCAACTTTTTCTAACGATTATGATACACTTCTTAAAGCTACTTTATCATTTATTAAATTATTCTTTCTACCTATAGCTAATAATGATTCTAATAATTTTTATTTCCTTTCTTCTTTAACTTCTATAACTAATTTACAAAAAAATAAAAATTATATTTTAGATGATCCTGGAAAAATTGTTATAAAGTTTGAAGAATTATATTATATTTTAAATAAATATAATATATTTTTAAAAAAGAAGCCTGATTTAGAAAAAATTGTTTTAAATTCATATGATGCTAATGAATTAAAATTTACTATTGATCCTTATGTTTTTAAACAAGATATCCTAAAATTTTTCCCAATTTTAGAAGATAAAATTTATCTACTTTAAATAAAACTAAGCAAGAAGTCTCAATATTTTATAAGATTGTTATAACCAACCGAGTTAATAGTAATAAACAAGTAATAAACAAAATGAATTAAGGTTTAGATAACCGGAATTTAGGATTTTGGAGAATGTGGCGAAGTTGGAATAATTATGAGTAATCTTTAATAATTATGAGTAATCTTTAGTTTAAAAGTCATAATTTCAAGAAGTCTTAACTTCTATAATTAGATTTGGTTAATATAATTTAAATAGTATTAATTCATAAAAAAAATATTTTTTTATTTATTTTGTGTTTATTTTTGTTTATTTTTTTTAGGAAGGATTTTAAATAAAAAATATAAAATACTTAAAGGGAGGGTTAGTAATTGGAAAATAAAATAAATAAAACAGTTAAAAAAAGTCACAATAAAAAAGGTACTATTCATATTGCTTCCTTAGATAGTTGTTATAACTTTAGTTTATCTATTTTTAGTAATCCTAAAACTAATTATTTTCAAAATGAAGATGAACCTAGATTATCAAATAATGAGATTTTAGAATATATAGAACTTTATAAAGAAACGAAAAATCAAGAATTATTTATATCCAAAATTTATCCACTATTTACAAAAGTAATAAATAAAATAGTTTATAGGTTTAAAGAAAGTTCTAGGGATATTGCTTTAGAAGATTTAGTACAATGTGGTTATCTGGGATTAATTAAAGCAATAGAAAATATAGATATAAATTACGTTAAATCAAATAATTTAAATCCAATTACTTTTATTTATTCCTATATAGAAGGAGAGATTAGACATTATATAAGAGATAAAACTGAATTTATTAAAATTCCCAGGACAATTAAAAAACTATATTACCAAATACATAATTTATTATCTCAAAATCCTAATTTAACAATTTTTGAGATATCTGAAAAATTAAATATAAGAGAGGAAACAGTTATAGAAATATTAAATTTACCTGTTAAAAAGCATATTGATATTAACAAAGTAAAATCTAAAAAATTAAAAGATTTTGATTTATCAATAGAAGATAAAATATTATTAGAACAAGTATTTGAAAAGCTAACAAATTTTGAAAAAACATTATTTAATTTATTATTTGATAGTGATTTAACTAAAGTAGAAATAGCTCAAAAACTAAATATTACTCGGAAAAAACTATATGATATACTTAATTCTATTAAAAATAAATTAAATCAAAAAATATTTTAATTTCTTATTTAATTTTTATTTTTAAATGGAAGATAATATTTTTAAAAATAATGTAAAGGAAATAGTCAGTTACTTTACTAATAATGAATTTGAATTAGCTATTTTTAAAGCTAATGAAATTAAAGAACAACTTTTAAATACTGATGAAATAGAATTTATTGATTGTTTAATTAATGTTATAAAAGCTACTTCTATTATAAATTCTAATGGAGATTTAAAAGAAGCTTATAAATTATTACTTGATTCTTATAATAAACTTAGATCTTTTAGGCCTTTTTATAAAGGATTAAAATTAGAAAATTTTATCAATTCTATTCAAGAATCTATTGCTGAAATTAAAAATTATATAAATTAAAAATTATATTTATGCATAATCAAAATATTTTTGTAGGTATTGGTTTTGATAGCCATAGATTTAAAGAAGGTAATGGTTTAATTTTAGCTGGAGTTTTTGTTCCTTTTAATAAATCTTTTGATGCACATTCAGATGGTGATATAATATGTCATTCAATTATTGATGCTATTTTAGGTGCTTTATCCACTGAGTTTGAATATAATAATATTGGTACTATCTTTCCTGATAATGATCCTAAATTTAAAAATGCTAATAGTTTAGATTTACTAAAATCAATCATTAGTAAAATAAATGACGATTTTATTATTGGTAATTGTGATGTAGTAGTTATTTTGCAAGAACCCAAGTTAAAGGATTATTTACCTTCTATGATAGCTAATTTAAAGCAGGTTTTGAAAACAGATAGAGTAAATATAAAGCCAAAAACAGCAGAATTTATGGGATTTATTGG
>JBMFOW010000078.1:0-7492 GCA_049969455.1 bacterium
ATTAATGATTTAATGATTACCTTTTATAAAAATAAAGATTCAAATAGTAAAGATTTTAACAAAGAAATGATAATGATATATGACCTAAAAAACAATAAAATGTTAAAAAATACAGTATTAAATTACAATCGCTTTAAAGATGCTATTTCATACGATAATAACAATATATTAATAATTTCTTGGAAACCAGTTAAATTATATTCTTTTAACATACAAAATTACAAATTTCAAGAAATATATGAAAATAATCCTCAAAAAGATAAAATATTATTTACCTTATCAAGTAAAATAACTAAAGACTTTAATAACAATATTATTTCAACAGTAGATATAAGACAAAGAGATATACAAATAACAGATGATATACCCTTTAGTTTATTAAAATTAGTAAATAATAAATTAGAAATAATCCCTTGGGTTTCTAGTATTAAATTAAATCAAGATATAAAAACTTTTTTAAATAAAGATAAAATAAATTCTTTATATTATTTTGTATATCCCAATCTAATATTGGTGAGCGTAGATAATGATAAATTATTAAAAATAGATACAATACAAGAATACAAAGGAAGAACACAAGAATTTAATATAAAAGAAATCTCAAATAATGTAGGAGTTTTAGCAGATTACAAAGATAATAATCTATTACTGATAAAAAAAGATGGATTATATTTACTTGAAGACTATAGCAAAGAAAAACAAGTATTTAAAGGAAAAGTATTAAAAGCAAGATTCCTTGATAAAAATAACTATTTATACCTAGTATTAGATAAACAAGTAAAACTATACATAAATAATAATTTATCATCAAATAACTTCCCATATATTTTACTAAATGATGCACAAAAGGAAAAAGATGGATACTCTCTAATATGCTCAGATAATAAAAAAATCGTTAAAATATATATAAAAATTTAAAAAAATATAAAAAAGGTTAGTTTTCAAAGATTTTATTAATAAAACTAAAAACCACATTAGGTAAGATATTAAAAGTATAAAAAGAATCTAATCTCTCAGTAAATTTATGAGCATCGTTACCTAAGGTACCAATATCAAATACATCCATACTTATATAATTAATTTTTTCAAAATCTAAAAAATAAATCTCATTAAAACCTACTAAATTATCTTTTATATAATCAATATTATTAATTTTAGCTAAAAAACTCAAGTCAGATATATAAGGAAAAAATTGTTTTAAATTATGTTTATATTCACCATCAAAACTCTTTAAAACATCTTCTAATATTTTAATAATTTTTTTATTTTTATTAAATACAGCTGGATAAAATGGAGGTGCTAAAAATACTACAACCCTTGGATTAAAGTCTAAATAATTATTCAATTCTTTAATTAAATACAATGCATAAAACCTTTCATCTATTTTTCCTAATTTATATTCATTATATAACTTTTGTTTCAAATTATCATAAATTACATCATAATTTTCTTTTAATTTAATTTTTAATAAATTATTAAACTCTTGATAATTAAATACTTGTAATTGATGTTTATTAATAAAAGGTTTTAGAACATTTTTTAAAATTCTTACTATATTAGTAATAATTTTTTCAATATTATTATCAAAGATAAGAACATTAAGAAAAGCAAAAGCATCAGAAGGAGTTTTTACCGAATAACTTTCTTTTAAATCCTTACCATAAATAAAAGTAGGAGGAATAACTTGTTCATTTTTTTTATTAACAATATTCTTATTCATTTCCAAAGAACCAATTATCTTAGATAATATTAATAAAGGATTTAATCCTTTATAAGATTCACCTACATGAGTTTCTATACCCTTTACATAAAACCCCACTAATATCTTACCTATACTTCCATAATAACTATTAACTATAATATTATTATTTTCTTTAGTTTTAACAACATAATCAGTATCAATACAAGCAACATAATTTACTTTTGTATTCTTTTTATAATCATATAAAAACTCAACTGCTTTTAGCATACCTAATGAATTAGTTTCTTCATCAGCAACAAAAAGAGCTATAACAATACCATTAAACTTATCTATATTTTCTGCTAATTCCTTTATAATAGCTAAATTAACAGCCACTCCAGCCTTCATATCCAATAATCCCCTACCAAATAAATACCTATTACTTTCAATATCATCTACTATTTCTTTTATATCCGGATTATTATCTAATTTATTACTTAAATATAATTCTTTAATTTTAGAAGTTAATTTATCAATATCAAAAGCATATTTCTTTAAATTCTGATAATCCTCTATATCAACTGTATCAAAATGAGATAACAAAACTACAACATTATTATTTTTTAAATTATTAGCTTTTAAAATAGCTATAACATTTTTCCTTTGCAAATTATCACCTAATTCTTGTAAAATTAAATTTTGCCTATTGTGCTTAAAATAATCTAAAGAGCTTAAAAAATTATATATATATAACGAAGCTTCTACTTCTCCTTTAGTATTTGTTATACTATTTATACTAACTAAATCATAAGTAAGTTTCTTAATTAAGTTTATATTTTGTTTCTTTAAATTATAATACATTATAATCACTCCTTAATGTAAATAATTAATTACTCATAAATTTTTTTTAAAACAAATTCTGCAAATTCTTCAAATATTTTTTTTAATTCATCCTTAGGTAATTTATTAATATCTTCAAGATTATATTTACTTTTTACAAAATCCCTAAAACTAATAGGATCTTTTATAATAATATTTATACTATGTTTCTTAAATTTCAATAAATTTTTAATTAACTGAGATTTCCAATTAATATTACCTTCAATTTTAACAGGTATAACTAACTTATTAGTATAGTAAGCTAAAATAGAAACTCCAGGATAAGCTTTAGATTTAGATAAATCTTTAACTCTTGTACCTTCAGGAAAAATTCCAACTATTTTATTAGAATTCAATCTTTTTATAGCTTCCTTTAAAGTAATAGGATTAAAATTATTTCTATCAACTGAAATAGAATCATACAATTTAACAAAAAAACTAATAAAAAATACCTTAAACAATTCCTTCTTAGCAATAAAATTTATATTGTCATTTAAAAAAATTATTAATAATGGAGGATCTAAATAACTACTATGATTAGAAGCAATAATATAATTATCATTCTTAGGAATTTTATCTAAATTTTCTATTCTTAATTTAAAAAATGAATTTAATATTAATTTAGCTATCTTTATAATTAACATCTTTAGTATTTTCTTTAACATAAAATATAAAAAATAAAGAAAAAAATTTAAATAAATCAAATATTAAGAATAGCTTTAGCAATAAGAAAATATATGATTAAACCAGTAGCATCTACAAAAGTAGCAATAAAAGGAGCAGACATAACCGCAGGATCTACATTAAATCTCTTAGCAACCATAGGCAGTAATGATCCAACAGTAGTAGCCCAAATAACTATAACAAATTGAGCTATAACAACTACCGGAATAATCTTCCAATTAATTCCTAAAAAATATCTTCCAACAGTTAAGACATAAACAAAAGCTACTAATCCAACCTGTAAACCTAAAAACAAAGAAGTAATAAATTCTTTTTTAATAACATAAAAAATATCTTTAATATCTAATTCTCCCAAAGCAATAGCTCTTAAAATAGTAACAGAAGACTGAGATCCTGCATTACCCCCAGTACCTATTAACAATGGAATAAAAAATGACAATTGAACATATTTAGATATAGTATCTTCAAAATGATGAATCACATTACTTGTAAGAGAACTTGCAAAAAAAAGAAGTAATAACCAAATAGATCTTTTAAAAGATAATTCCCAAGGAGTAATATTTTTATAAGATTCCTCAAAAGTACTAACTGCACCAGATTTTAAAAGATCTTCACTATATTCTTCAAATATTACATCAACTATATCATCATGAGTAACTATCCCTAATAACCTATCCCATTCATCAACAACAGGAATAGCTAGTAAATCATAATCCCTTAGAATCCTAGCTATTTCCTCTTTATCTTTATTATATAATATCTTAATTACATTTCTCTTCATTATATTTTTAACAGCTACATAAGGTTTATTAATAACAATTTCTTTTAAAGAAACAACACCTACTAAAACACCTTCAGTATTAACTACATAAATATAATTAATAAACTCAGGTAATTCATCTAATTCTGCTCTTTTTCTTATTACTTCTAATATTTCACCAACAGTATAATAAGGATAAACCTTTAAAAAACTTTTAGTAGATAACCTAGCTACACTTTCTTCTGGATAACTTAAATATTCTTTTATCTCCTGATATTCTATAGGATCCAGTTTAGATATTACCTTATCTTTAATATCCTCAGGTAACTGATCAACAATTTCTGCTGCATCAGATTCATCTAACTGATCTATTATCTCCAATATAGTTTCAGCCTTTGTTTGATCCAATATTTTCTCTATTAATTTATCATCTAACTCTAAAATAACTCTTGATAATACATTAGAAGGTAATTTAGATAAAAAATATCTAATTATATCCCAATTTTCAATATTATTAAGAGCTTTAGCTATAAATGTGATATTAACTCCACTAAAAAAATCAGGATATTTAGAAATTAACTCACTTATATCTGCCTTATTCTCATATAAATGAATTATCAAATCTTTTAAATCATCTATATTTTGATAATTTATCATTTTTAAATTTGCTATGAAATCTACACTAAACTTTATATATTTTATATTTTTTTAATTTTAAATTTTTACCTCCTATTTTAAGGAATTTCAATAAAAATTTTATAATATAATTATAAAAGGAGGAGGATAAAATATTAAAAACAATTTTAATCAAATAAACAAATTCTCTATAAAAGTATTATCCAAGATGAAAACCCATTAGCAATTTTTAGTGTATATTATTTTATTTTCAAACATTTCTTTATTCCAATATTAATTATTGTTTTTTCTATCTTATTACAAGGAGCAATTATGATACTTTCTATTTTTTTTACAGATCTTATACTAAAAGCTTTCTTTCAAATTTCCGAAGAAGAATCTATACCATACTCAATCATGCTCATGTTTCCAATAACAACTATATTTGGATTGTTTATTTTTAATAAAACTAAAAAAATCTTTGATTATCTAGCTAATGATAAAAGAAAAAGTTTATTAAAACTAAAAAAAAATTCAAAACCCCATTATATATTACTAACTCTTTCGTACTACATATTTAAAAACATTATTTTTAGTATATTACTCATTGTATCAATAATATATTTTTTCTTTGCAGGTTTAAAACATACTCTGGATATCTTATCAGGAAATCCAACATTAATTTGCGTTTCATTATTCTTCTTATTAATAACTCCACCACTTTTATTTTCATTAATAAATATACTCTTTAAAAATTATACTTTAATTCCAAAAATAATACAAAAAACTAAAACTAATCCATTATTAATTGACTATATAGTTATTAAAATTACTCAAAAAAAATCCATACAGGATTTCTACGAAATTAATGAAAACTTAGAGCTAATAATAAATTCTAAAGAATTACTTAATTACATACAATTCAAAATACCTACAGAAAGATCAATAGAAGAAATAGATAAACTCGAAATAGATAAAATCATAGAAGAAATAGATAAGTTCATAGAATTAATAAAAAGATATCCTGCATTTAGTGAATATATAACATCAGAACTAAGTAAAGGAAAAGATTTAAATGAAATAAAATAAGATACAATAAAATGGGCTGGACAGGACTCGAACCTGCAACCCCTGGATTAAGAGTCCAATGCTCTACCTATTGAGCTACCAGCCCAATCTAATTTAAGATTTTAACAAAAACTTAGACTCTCCTCTAATAAATTTATCTAATTTTTTCCTATTCTTCCAAATAAATTCCCTTAAATATTTAACTATTTCAAAATAACTACCTAACTTATCTCTTAGTTCTTTATTAAAATTAAAAATAAAATCTCTTATATATATTCTAAATATCCTTATCTCTTTCATTTTTATATCATAAATAGGATTACTTTTAACAAAATCTTTAAAACTAATCAATTCATTAAACTCATTATATAAAAATATATTATGTTTCTGAATATCCATAGGATCAAATAATTTTACTTCCTCTGAAAGGTCAAATATAAAAACTTCATCAAAATTATCTAATAAATCCCTTAAAATTTTATTATTATTTTTAATATTATTTTTAATCAAGAATTTCTTAAAACCATTTTTTAAGTTTTCTAAAGTAGTATCTTGATATATATATTTTTCAAGAATAAGCTTAAAAATATTTCTTCCTTTTAATGAATTTATTAAATAAAAACTATACTCTAGTTTCTCCTTAATCTTAGAATTTTTAAATTTTTCCTTATTTAAAAATAAATTATATATAGTGTTTATAACAAAATCATCAGTAAGATTAACAAACAAATCTAAATCACATAAAATCTTCTTATAATCTAATCCTATTTCTTTAAATATATCAATAGAATTCTTTAAAATTTCCTGAATAAGTAAATCAACTCCTCTTGAAGTTTTATGAAAATAAACATTTTTATACATCATAAATCTACCAAATAAAACTGAAAAAATTTCATCAAACGTCTTAACATGATAAGCTAATTTATTTTGAATCACTTTGGTATTAAAAATGATCCTATCAAATGACCCAGTAGAAAATCCAGTAGCTCCAGAAAAATAAGTATCCCTTCTTATAAAATCTAATCTATCTGCCCCAAAAGGCCCCTGAATTATATTATTCTCTACACTACCCTTCTTTTCATATATCCCTAAAACTTCTTTCAAAATAAACAAAACCCCTTTAATAACATATATTAATTCATTTTCAAAGATCTCATCAAAATCTCTCTTAGCATCAATTATATTATTAAAATCATTAATAAAATTACCATAAAAATCTTCTATTCTAAAATTCTTAAATTCTTCAGGAAAATCTAATTTAAATATAAATTCTTTTACTTTAAAAAATAAATCATAATTACTAACTAACTTTTTAATTATAAAAATATGTAAAAATTCAGAAATAACTTTTTTTCTAAATCCATCATGTCCATTAACAATATTAAGAGATTTATAAATAGTATCATCAAATTGATGACTAAATGGTCCATGAGCTATATCATGTAATAAAGCAGCTAACCTTATAACCACTTGCTTAAAAACATTATCCTTAAATAAATGAGAAGAATATAACGAAGCAATATGTAAAACCCCTAAAGAATGAGAAAACCTATTATGAGTAGAAGCAGGGAAAACCCAAGAAGTACCAACTAATTGACTAATATACCTTAATCTCTGAAATAAAGGAGTGTCTATTATCAATAATTCCAATACATTTAATTTTATCTCAGAATAAATAGGATCCCTTATTATCTTATACATTCTACATTACTGCTTAAGGGGCTTTGCCCCTTAAGAAACCCCATTGGGGGTATTTACCCCCAAACCCCTTTCCATTTTTTATTATTTTTTTAACTTGTTTTACT
>JBMFOW010000079.1:0-7294 GCA_049969455.1 bacterium
AAACCCCCTAAAACCCCTTCTATTTCTTCTATATTTTTAACTTAACTTACTGCTTAAGGGGTTTGACCTCTTTAGAATCCTTTCTTTAGGGCTAAAACCCCCTAGAACCCCTTCCATCTTCTTGCTTAGCTAATTTCTATTTTATAAAAACTTCTGCTCAGCTTCCAAAATAGCTTCCTTTAAAATCCTTATCCCTTCATCTATCTCAGATTCAGTAATTATATATGAAACAGTAATCCTAATAGTAGATACCCCACATGATAAAAGTAATAAACCTTTTTCATATGCTCTTTTTAAAATATAATCTCTTAATTCTTTGGCAGGTTCTTTAGTATTTCTATCTTTAACAAATTCTATACCAATTAACATCCCCAAAACCCTAACATCACCTATACTCTTTGTAAGATCTTTTAATTCTAAAAGTTTTTCCCTAAAATATTCCCCTAATTTCCTAACTCTTTCTAATAAATTTTCTTCTTTAATTATTTTATAAGTTTGTATTAAAGAAGTAGTAGATAAAGGATTGCCCCCAAAGGTGTTAGAATGCATTCCGGGTTCCTTAAAGTCCATATAAGCAGGAAAAACAGTAGCACCTATAGGTAAACCATTACCTATAGCTTTAGCTAAAGTTATTATATCAGGTTCAACTTCAAAATACTCACTAGCAAACATATATCCAGATTTCCCAAAACCAGTTTGTACTTCATCAGCTATTAGTTTTATACCATACTTATTAGCTATATTTTTTAATTCTTTAAAAGATTCTTTAGGAGGAATAATATAACCACCTTCTCCTTGTACAGGCTCAAATATAAAAGCTGCAACATCTTCATAAGGTATAACCTGATTTAAATACCTATCAATAACCTTTATACAATATAAATCACAACTAGGATAGGTCATATTATACCAACACCTATAACAATAAGGATAAGGTACAGAATAAGAATTATTAATATAAGCTGAATAATTTTTTCTATGTTGAATTTTACTAGCAGTTAGAGATAAAGATCCTAAAGTTCTACCATGAAAAGCACCAGTAAAACCTACAACTATGTTTCTTTTATCATAAATCCTAGCAATTTTTAAAGCAGCTTCATTAGCTTCAGTACCTGAATTACTAAAAAATACTTTCTTTTTCCATTTACCAGGTGTTATCTCTACTAAGATCTTAGCAGCTTCTTTTTGAACTTCATAAACAAAATCTGGACCATTAAAATATACAAACTTATCTAACTGATTAACAATAGCTTCCTTCCATTTTTTATGATTATGCCCTAAAATAACAACCATCCCATTAGTCCAATCCATTAAAACATTTCCATCAACATCTTTAAAATATATTCCATAAGCTTCTTCAACTCCACCAGGAGTATCCCAACATTTAGTAGAAGTAGCTAATAACTCTCTTTCCTCTTCTTTAATTTTTAATAATTTTTCTCCAGGTACTTGTTTTATACTAATTTTCCATTCTTTTAACAAATTCCTCACCCCTTTCTTCTAACTCTTTAAAAAATATTTCAACATATCTTTGTATTCTTATATAATGATTTTTTAGAATTTGTGATTTACTACCCTTAAAATCTCTTCCTAAAAAAGTTATATAAGGAATAGGGACTTCTTTTAATTTTAAATCTTCAATTTTCAATAATTCTAGCCACAAAAATATAGGAAATTCATAAGAAAATCTCTCATAAATCCTCTCTTTCTTCTTTAATTTATTAAAAATTTTTTTTATAATACCTAAAGAATACAATCTAAATCCACAAAAAAAATCAGTAATACTATATTTAAAATCTTTAAAATAAAATTTTAAAAATTCTAATAATTTTTTATTTATTAAAAATCTATAAAAATTATATTCAGATAATTTAATAGATTGTTTAGAATATCTACTACCAGTTATAAAATTATACTTTGAAGATAAAGATTTAAAAATATTAATATAAGAAGGAATATGCTGAAAATCAGAATCAATTGTTATTAAAAAATCTTTATTTAAATTAATGAAATATTCCATCCCTTTTAAAATATTAGACCCATAACCTAAATTTTTTTAATTAAAAATTATTTTTATATTATTTTCTAAACCTAACTCCCTTAATTCTTCTAAAATAAGATTTAAAAATAATCTAGTATTATCAATAGAATTATCATCTATTATTAAAATACTATCAGTCTTAAAATCAATAAAATTAACTAAATTATAAAAAAACTTAATATATTTTTTTCTTCATTATAAACAGGAATAAAAATTAAGTAATTATTCATAAAATAGTTATAAAATTAATTTTTACTAAACCAAAGCGGATTTGTATTTAGATAATTGTTCTTCAAACAATTTTTTCAATTTATTAGCATTTTCTAAATACTGTTCTTGATTTTCCCAAGTATTATGAACAAAAAATAGATTTTCTGGTAAATCTTTTATAAATCTTGGTACTTTTATATTAAAAACAGGATGAATATATAGATTATTTATATCAATCTCATTGTTAATAGCAGCATTAACTATCTTTCTTGTATAATTTAAATCTATTCTATTACCTTTAGGATAAGGATTACCAATCCAACCAGTGTTAACTAACCAAACCTTAGAATTATATTTTTTTACATTTTCATATAATTTTTTAGCATAAATTATAGGATTAAGAGGTAAAAAAGGTTTAGCAAAACATTCTGAAAAAGTAAGTTCAGGATCTTTTACCCCTCTCTCAGTACCAGCTAACTTTGAAGTATAACCTAAAATAAAATACTCTATTATCTGATTATCTTCTAATAAAGCAATAGGAGGTAAAGAGGCAGTAGCATCAGCTGCTAAAAAGAAAATAACAGTAGGTTTTTCACCCATTAAGCTTTGTTCCATAATTTCTATATACTTATTAGGATAAGCTGATCTAGTATTTTCAGTAATAGAAGCATCATTAAAATCTATCTCCCTTTTTTCATTATAAACTACATTCTCTATAACAGTACCAAACCTATTAGTAGCTTTATAAATTTCTTTTTCTTTAGTTTTATCTATTCTAATAACTTTAGCATAACTTCCGCCTTCAAAATTAAAAATATCATTTTCTGCCCAACCATGTTCATCATCACCTATTAATCTCCTATTAGGATCAGTAGATAAAGTAGTTTTTCCAGTACCAGATAAACCAAAAAATAATGCAGTATCCATACTTTTCAAACTCCTATTAGCTCCACAATGCATAGGTAATATATCAAACTCCTTTAAATAATAATAATTTAAAAAAGTAAATACAGCTTTCTTTATTTCTCCACAATATTTAGTACCAGCTATAAAAATAAATGGATTAGGATATAAATCTAAAATAATAGCTATTTTACTCTTAACTCCATCTTTACTACCCTCTAATTTCAAATTAGGTAAATGTAAAATAAAAACTTCATTAACTACTTTAAAAGGATTTAATTCATTTAATCTTATAAATAAATTATGAGCAAAAATAGCATGATAAGGAATTTCTGTTAATAATTTTATCTTTACAGTATAATAAGGATTAGCACCCGCATATAAATCCATTTCATATAACTCAACTTTATTATTATCAATATAATTTAAAGCTTTATTTAATAGATTATTAAAAACTTCTTGACTTATGGGTTGATTAATTTCTCCCCACCAAACTAAATCCCTAGTATAATCATTAAATACAATAAATTTATCTTTAGGAGACCTACCAGTATATGGTCTAGTATCTACAATCAAAGCTCCATCCTTAGAAATAACACCTAATTTCTTTAATATAGTATGCTCATATAATTCAGCAATACTTAAATTACTATAAACCTTACTAGCTACCTTATAAAACAAACGTTTTTTATCATCTTCCATATTTATTTTAACCTCCTTACATATTACCATAAATTTAAATCTTCATTAAATCTATCTTCATTAAAGCTAATAATTTTTCTGAATCCCTTATTTATTATTTTCTTCTTCTTTATCCTAAATCTTTATTTGAGAAAATTTTTCTTTAAAAATTAATAATAAAAATTAATAATCAACTAATTCCTGAGTATCTTTATAATAAATCAGAAAATCTCTAGGATTTATATAAATCTCTAATTTTTCATTTCTCTTAAAATTAAAAGTAGATAAAAATCTTATATTAAACTCACCTAAATTTTCATTATTTAATATTGATAAATTAATTAAATATTGATTTCCTAAATTTTCTACTAATTTAACAATTCCATTAAATTTTATAAAGTAATTTTCCTGAATTTGCTTAAAAAATACTTTTTCAGGTCTTATTGCAAAGATATATTCTTTATTTTTATCTTTTACTAATTTTTCAAATTCAATAAAATTATTTAAATCATCATTTTTATTTATTTTAAAAGTATTATTTATAAAAATAGTTTGATCTTGAATTTTAAGATAGAAATAATTTATTTGAGGGATTCCAACAAAAGAAGCAGTAAAAAAATTTAAAGGTTTATTATAAATATTTTCTGGAGTATCAAATTGCATAATTTTTCCCTTATTCATAACGAGTATCATATCAGCCATAGTCAATGCTTCTATTTGATCATGAGTAACATAAACAGTAGTAGCATTTAAATCTAATAAAATTCTTTTTATTTCTTCTCTAGCTCTTTCTCTTAATAAAGCATCTAAATTACTTAAAGGTTCATCAAATAAAAACAAGTCAGGTTCTTTAACTAAGGCTCTAGCAACAGCTACTCTCTGACGTTGCCCCCCCGAAATCTCGTTAGGCCTCTTATTTAAAATATCACCTATATTCAAAATATTCACTACTTTCTTTAATCTCTCTTCAATTATCTCTTTTTTTATATTTTTAATTCTTAAACTAATAGTAATATTATCATAAACTGTCATATGAGGGTAAAGAGCATAACTTTGGAAAACCATAGCAATATTCCTTTTAGAAGGATGTAAATCAGTTACATCTTTATTATTTATAAAAATTTTACCACTATCAACTTCTTCTAAACCAGCAATAGTTCTTAATAAAGTGGTTTTTCCACATCCCGAAGGCCCTAATATAGCTAAAAAAACACCCCTATCTATATTAAAATTTATATCATATAAAACCTGATTTTTTGAATAAAACTTATTTAAATTTTCCACTTTCAACATATCTTAAAAATTATTTTTTTTTATTTTTTACTTATTCTTTATAAACTTTTAGGATTTCCTTAAGTTTTATTAATTTAGAAAAAGAATTTTTAATATCATTAAAATCTTGATTAGAAAAAATAAAAGAAGGTATAATTATATTTTCTTTTCTATTATTAACATTAGAAAGACTATAATATTCATACAATAAACCTTTTCTATATTGTATATCAATATACTTAACATTATTTTTAAAAATAGATTTATTAAATTTCTTATATTCAATAGTAGTAGAATTAATATGAAGAGAATATCCAATATTTTTATAAAGATAAAATAAAGAAAAAATTAAATCAATAATTCCTAAAGCTAATGGAGCCCAAATAAATTCTTCTAATGCATCTTTATTATTTATAGAATAAAATATTAAGATTAAACCAATTAAAATTAATATCAAGCTAATACCTCCAGTAAAAAAAGTTAATTTAGATAAATAAACTTTATTTACTATTGGCTCTATTTTTAATTCTTTAAATATCTCTTTTAAATCCTTATTTAAATCATTCAATTATTCCTCCCCTCCATAAATAAATATAAAATTATTAAAATTTTCTAAATACAAATGATTTAATAACATTATCCAACAATTTATACCAATTTTGTTCAAATTCAAAGAAATCTTTTAAATTATATTTATTTAATATATTTTGAGCTTCATATAAAGCCTTATTAATAATATCTTTATTATTTTTTAATTCTCTTGTAACTAAAGAAGCTAAATAAGAAGGATTTTTTAACCATATTCTTTTATAATATTCTTTATTACTTTTATTTTGTAAAAACAAAATTAAAGGATAAGTAGTTCTTCCACTAATAATATCTAAATTAGAATCTTTTTTTAAAGTTTTTGAATCTTTGATATAATCAAATATATCATCAATAATTTGAAAAGCTATCCCATAATCTGTAAATATTTCATATAATTTATTAAAAATTTCTTCGTTTATAGATTTATTAAGTAAAGAATAAGCATAGTGATAAGCAATTTGAGCAATAGAACCAAATAAAACCCCAGTCTTTAATTCTATAATATTAAAATATTGATCTAAAGTTAAATAAACATTGAACTTATTTTGATATTGCAAAACTTCACCAAAACACATATTTTCTAAAGCTTTCATTAATATTTTAGCATACAATGGATTTACATCATATATTTTATTTAAAGTAGAGATAATAAGAATATCTCCAAAAATTAAAGCCCCATCTATACCAAATTTTATATGAACAGCATCTTTACCTCTCCTTTTCTTTGCAGAATCTAATATATCATCATGAACTAAAGTAGCGCTATGACTTAATTCAAATATAGCACCCAATTTTATTAATTCATCTAAATTAACCTCACTTTCATATTTACTAAAAATTGAAAAAAAGAAAATATAAAAAAAACTAGACCTTATCATTTTTCCTTCATAATTAATATACTCACTAATTCTATTAACTAAACTATTATCAAAATAAGTTAATTCTTTAATTTTTTGTATAGTTTTACTTTTTAAATTATCCAAAATATATAAATTATCTTGTGTTTTTAACATACTTAAATACCAATATCTAAATTTTTTAAGTTGTTTGAATTGATTGTTGAGTTTCTTCATTTTCTACAGTTACAGTAGCTATAGCAACATCCTCTCTTTCTATGAATTTTATACCTTCTAATTTTAAATCTCCAATATGAACACTATCACCTATATCTAAATGACTTAAATCTATCTCTATTTTCTCAGGTAAGTAATCAGGTAATGTCTTAATAGTTAATTTATTAAGTAATATTTGTAGAACTCCTCCTTTTTTAACTCCAATACTTTCTCCAACAAACTCAATAGGAACAGTTACTTCTACATATCTATTTGGGACTAATATCAACATATCTAAATGCGTTATATTTCTCTTTATGATATCCCTTTGAATCTCTTTTATAACTGCTTTATATTCATTGGAATCAATTTTAATATTTAGAATTTGCCCTAATCTTGGATTAACTTTTTCTATTTCTTCTTTCTTTACTTTTAAAGCTAAATTATTAACATCCTTGCCGTATAAATTTATTAAAACATAACCCTGTTTAACAAGCTTTTTAGACTCTACTTTCCCAGTTTTCCTCAATTCAGCATTAATAGATTT
>JBMFOW010000080.1:0-7080 GCA_049969455.1 bacterium
TATTGTTAATAATATAAACTCCTCCTTGGGAAATAAGTCTTTTTGCTTCTGATTTACTTTCTACTATTCCTGAAATATATAATAGATCAATTATATTAACTTTATTTTCTTCGTTAATAATATTGGGTGGTATATAATGAACAGGGATATTAGATGGTAAATCTTTTTTAGAATAAACTTTAATAAATTCTTCTAAAGCTTGATTAGCTAATTCTTCAGAATGATAAATGCTTACTATTTCTTTAGCTAATTCTAGTTTAACATCTCTTGGATTTCTATTTTTATTAATTTCTTTTAGTTTTTGTATAGTTTCAGTAGGTAAATTGGTACATAATTCGTAATATCTATAAATTAAATTATCAGGAATAGTCATTAATTTAGAAAACATAGTAATTGGATCTTCATCTATTCCTACATAATTACCTAAAGATTTACTCATTTTATTGATTCCATCTAAACCTTCTAAAATTGGCATCATAACAGCTACTTCAGGTTCCTGATTATATTTTTCTTGAATATATCTGGTTACCAAGAAATTGAATTTTTGATCAATGCCTCCTAATTCTATATCAGCTTTTAAATAAACACTATCATAAGCTTGAAATAATGGATACATTAATTCATGTAAGGATATTGGTTCTCTATTTAAGTACCTATTTTTAAAATCTTCTCTTTCTAACATTTGAGCTAGAGTATATTTAGAAGATAAAGAAATAATTTCATAAGGAGTTAATTTATTTAACCAAGTTGAATTATAAACTATTTTAGTTTTATTTAAATCTATTATTTTTGATAATTGTTTAAAATAGGTTTTAAGATTTTCTTCTATTTCTTCTTTAGATAACATAGGACGAGTTTTAGATTTACCACTAGGATCTCCTATTAAAGCTGTAAAATCTCCTAAAACTAAATAAGTGTCATGTCCTAAATCTTGAAATAATCTAAATTTTCTTAAAACTACAGCAAAACCTAGATGAATACTATTAGCTGTTGGATCTATCCCTAATTTCACTATTAATTTTTCTTTCTTTTTTAATTTATTTTCTAATTCATCTATATTTATTACTTCTTGAGTACTTTGTAAAATCATTTTAATTTGATCTGTTACTAGCATACTTAAATCCCTCTTTTTTTTAAAATTATATATATTTATATATTATCTAGTAATTCTTTTAAAGTAATCCAACTAAGTAATGCACATTTTAATCTTACTGGAATTTTATTTATATCTTTTAAAGCTAATAAATCTTCAAATTCTTGTTTTAAATAACTAAAATTGTTAGTAAAGATATTATCATAATTAAGGTTTCCTTTAATATATTCAATAATATTATTTATCAATTGTTTAATATCATTTAAACTATGTTCCTTTAAAAGGGATATTAAATAGCACATAATAGAAGCAGATGCAATAGAAATAGAACAACCTTTACCTTCAAATGAAATATCTTTTATCTTATCATTATCTATTTTTAAATACAAATGTAATTCATCTCCACAAGAAGGATTAATTCCTTCTTGTTCAAAATTATAATCATTTAATATTTTTTTATTAAATGGTCTTCGGTAATGTTCTATTAATATATCATTATAAATATTATTTAATTCCATTTTTATTTTGTTATATTTTAATTTTTAGTTGTTAGTTTTTGTTTATTTAGAATATTAGCTAAATTTTTTATTTTATTATCCATTATATTTCTTGGTAATAAATAAGGAATAAAATCAATAGTAAAAATAATATTATTTAAATCAAAGTATTTATTAATTTTATTTATAAAACTATGAATTTTATCTTCTGTTTCTAATAAAGATGATTCAGTATAAATAACACCAGCTAATAATAATTTATTTAATTTGTTAAAATCAATATCTTCAATATTATTTTTATAAAAATTAATTGATATACCTTTAAAATCTAAAGAAAATAATTTTAGCATAATATTTTTTAAATTAGAATAAGTAAAGTAAAACAATTCTAAATTTTCTTTATTTAATTGATTAATTAAATTATTTAAATATCTAAAATTCTCTTCAAATAATTCAAGATCCTTATTATATGAGAAATCAAGATATTCAACTAAAATTATTGATAAATTTTCTTTATAATTAAAATTATTGGAATTTAAATAACTTAATAAATTTTTTATAAATTCAGTTAATAATAAATTAATTTGTTCAAAATTTAGATTAGAATATTTATAAAAAGTAAAAATAGAAGGTAAAGTTATTAAAATTTTTTTTGAATTGGAAAAACTAATATTTTTTATTAAGTAATCTAAGTTAAGATATTTATTAAAAACAATTTCAAAATTATCGTAAAAGATATCAAAATGAGATATCTCTAGTTTTCTCCAAAATGTATTAGTTTCTTCAAACCTAATTAAAGTATTAGCATAAGAGTTTTTTAAAATTAAAGTAAATGGTCTTAATAAATCTTTAAATTTAAACATTCCGTTATAGTAATAATAAAAATTCAATTGATTTTGTAAATTTAAAAATTCTAAAAAATCTTTATTAAAATACTCTTCTAATTCATTTTCATTTATTCTATTTCTATCAAAATCTCTAGTTTTTTTAATTAATTCTTCACTTCTAGGGTATAAAGAATTTATAATAATTTTATTCATAAATTCTCCTTATTTTTTATTATATTTTATTTTTTATTGTATTTTATTTAACGGGATTTTCTGTTGTTTGTAAATCTTTGATATATTTTACTTTAATTCTTTTATAAATCTCTTCTTTAAGTTTTTTAAGGGTAACAAAATATATTAATCTTTGAGTTATTAAATTTTGATCTAATTTTAATTGTGATAATTCCATAACAAATCTTTGAGTTTCTACATCATTTTTTAAGTAGTATTCTATTTCTACATTATCAACATTTATATTATATTTTCTTATTAGATTATTAAGAATAATAGATCTTTTAATATTATCTTTTGCTATATTTTCAATTTGTTTATTAAAATCTTCTTCTGTTTGATTAACAGATTTAAGATAATCTTCTAAAGTTCTGTTTTGATTTTTTAGGAGTAATAAAAAATTATTTTTTTGATTTTCAATTTCTTTTTTAAGCATTGTTTCAGGTAATTCGAAATCTAATTTTTCTTTTAAATATGCTAAAAATCTATTGAATATTATATCTTTTTTAAGATTTTCTATATCTTGACTAACAACTTTATCTAAATCATTTTTTAATTCTTCAATAGAAGAATAATTAACTAACTTAATTAATTCTTCATCAGTAGGGAAAATTTTTTCAAAAACATTATTTATTTTAATTTTTACTTTAAGAGTTCTGTTTTTAAGTAAATCTATGTTATCTGGTCCTTGGATAATAAACTCTTTTTCTTCTTCTTTTTTCATCCCTAAAATGTTTTCAAATAATCCAGGTAGTAGTAATTCTTTTTTAGCTATTACAGAATAAACTTTATTATCTCCACCTGATAATAATTCATTAGTATTAGCATCTCTTATTTCGAATATAATATCAGCTCTATTACCTTCTTTTATACCTTCATTACTTTCAACAAATTTTACATATTGTTCTTTTATGTAATCCATTCTTTTTTTTAGTTCTTCTTCTTTATTAATCTCAATTTCATTTACTTCTAATTCTATATTATCATCTATTTCAATGATAGGTTCAATTTCTAAGGTTATTTCATATTCAATTTTTTCATAAGTTGCATGAGTTAATTTTATATTTAAGATGGAAACAACATTAAAATTTAAGGAAGCTAAAAGATCTTTAATAGATTGATTAACAGCTTCTTCAACTACTTTTTGGAAAATATATCCTTGTCCTAATTTGCTTTCTATTATATTAAATGGTACTTTACCTTTTCTAAAACCTGGTACTACGAAATCCTTTTGGATTTCTCTCATTACTTTGGAATAAATATCATCAATAAAATCCTTTTCTATTTGAACATTTAGAATTTTAACGGTTTGGGTTCTCTTTTGTTCATTTATTATTTTGGTCACTTTAATTAACCTCCTTATTTTTTATTTTGTTTATACTTTTTATTATTTTAGGGATTTGATAGAATCTGAAATCCATGAAGCTAAATAATCATAACTTAGGTAATTATTGTTAAATAATTCAATAATATATGGAATTGTCAAGGATAGTATGAATAATCCAATCATAAAATTAACTGGAAATGAAAGCATAAATACATTTGATTGTGGTGCTACTCTTGCAATTAAACCTAATCCTACTTGACCTATAAATACAGCTACTAAGACAGCACCACCTACATGTAGTGCTATATAAAAAAATAAATTTGTTATAGATATAAGTGTTTGTATAAAATCTTTTGAATAATTATAATAAGAAGCAACCGGTAAAATATTAAATGAAAAATCTATTGCTTTTAAAATAAAATAAAATCCACCATTTAAAATAAAAATAGTAAATGCAAAATAAAAAAAGAATCTAGCATTCATGTTAACTGCTCCTAGTTGGGGATCAAAGGATGCGCCAGTAGAAAGTCCTAATTGTTGATCTAGTAAAGCTCCTGCTCCTTGAATAGAATATAAAATAAATATCATAACATATCCCATAATTAATCCAATTAGAAATTCTTTAGCAACAGTAAATAAAATCCAAGTTAAATCAAAAGAAATAGAATTAACATCTATAGGTAATCTCCAAAAAAATATTAATGAAATAACTGCAATAAATCCCACTTTCAAAGTAGTAGGTATATGAGGACTTGCAAATAAAGGAGCTTGTATAGCTAACCCTGCTATCCTTGAAAATATTAATAAATAAAAAACTAATGCTTTTAGTCCTAATACCTCTGAACTCATTTTTTTATTTACTAAAATTTTTTTAATTTAATAAAAATTTAAATAAATATACTTACTTTAATTTAATTCAACATTTTTAACATCTTTACCTTTTAAAAATACATTAATAATCAATTCATATGAGTAAAAAATAATAATAGAAAAAATAATTGAACTAATTAAAGAATTTCCTAAAAATGGTAAAGCATTTATATAACATGTTAAAAGACCTTGTATATCTTTTGAATACATATTGCTTAATAACCAAACTCCAAAGTTAGAAACAATAAAAAACCATATAGAACTTATTAAAGATAAAATTACTCCTGTTATTTGTCTTGAAAAATTATTGTATTTATTAAAAATAAAATAAGAAAATAAAGAAATACTAAGAAAAGAAAAATAATTAAATATCATAGTTTTATGAACGCTTAAAATTAAATCAGTTATAAATAATATAAAAATTGGAATTAAAAATGATATATATTTTGCATATTTATTGTTTAGTTCTATTGGTAGGATAGATGAAAAGACAGATATAGAGTACAAAGGTGAAAAATTAGGAGGATGAGGAATTAATCTGTAAAAAATCCCTAAAAAGATTATAAAAACTATGTAAAATATTTTTATATTTTTTGTTTTATTATCATTTTTTATTTCATCATTTTTTATTTTATTCATATTAATTTCACCTCTCTTTTTTTATATTTTGCTTAAAGTTTTTTAATATTTATTTTTTTTCAATTTATTAAATACCTCTTTAAAAATTAATATTAAATAATTTCAAATAAAAGGGAATTTTAGTAAAAAGGAAAAATAAAATAATAGATAGATTTTAAGATCTTTAAGATAAAGTAAGCAACAAGTATCTAAGTTTATATAATATTGCCAACCTTACGATAAACAAGCAAGTTAATAGAGATAAAGAAAATAAAGTATATTTAAAACGCTGGAATTAAGATTTTTCAAAAATGAAATGAAATATTGTTTATAAACTAGTTTTAAAGTCAATAATTGCAAAAAAAAACTTAGCTTCTATAGATTGAGATAGTTTAAGACAGTTAATATGGAAAATGATATAAAAAATAAAACTTTAAGCATAATACTAATATTTATTTTGGTAATTATAGTAAGTTTTTATAATTTAGATGGTATATTTTTAAAGAGGCAAACGGAAAATTATAAAATAAAGGTTTATATATGTGGAGAAGTAGAGAAACCGGGGGTTTATGAATTAAATTATAATTCAAGGTTAGGGGATTTACTTTTATTAGCTAAAGTAAAGGATACTGCAGATTTGCAAAATATTAATTTAGCTAAAAAATTAAAAGATGAAGATTTTATAAAGATATATCCAAAAACTAATAGTTACCAAATAATAGTAAATATAAATAAGGCAAATGTAGAAGAGTTGTCAAAATTACCAGGGATTTCTAAAAAAACTGCACTAAATATAATAGAATACCGTGAAAAATATGGAAATTTTACTAATATTTCTGAACTACTTAAAATCAAAGGAATAACTGTAGAAGATTTAGAAGAAATTAAAAAATATATTACTTTCTAAATATTTTTTTATTAATGTTAAAAGAGAATTCAGAGCTTAGAACTTCTTTTTACCTTGTTTTTTTTTCTATTATTTTTTTATTTTTAATATTTTTAACTTCCAAATATGAAAATTTAACTTATAATACCATTGAAAAACCAAATAATAATTACCTTGTAGCCTATAATGTAGAATTTGTAAAATGGTTAAATTATGATAAAATAAACTATTATGTTAAAACTAAAAGTATATATACTCCCAGTTTTGAATATTATTTTGCTTTAGAAAATGCTAATCTTATATTTTATGAAAAGAATAAAAATATTAAAGGAAGTATATCTAATGCATTGATATATAAAAATTTAGCTTTTGGTAAGGGTAGTAATATTATAATTACTTATAATTATTCTACCTTATATGCTCCATATTTTAAAATAAAATATAAGAATATTTTTTTATATGATTGTTATATAAATAATACCATAAAATCTAAAAATAACAACTTTTTTATAAAATCTACTATCCCTCTGATAATAATTTATTTAAAATAATTAAAAAATATTTAAACTAAAACAAAAAAAATTATATAAGTTTAATTATTTTATTTTTTATTTAAAAATTTCATATTCAAAATTAGTAATATTTTTGGTATTTTTATCAAATTCAATACCAAGTAAATAAATTTTATCATAATGTAAATATTTTTTATAATATTCTTTTTGTTTAATTTG
>JBMFOW010000081.1:0-6960 GCA_049969455.1 bacterium
CCCTTAAGCAATTGAGTTAGTTAAAAAATAAAAAGAGATAATAAAAATTAAGGGGGTTAAGGGGGTTTAAACCCCCTTTGGATTGGGGGGTTATAGGGGGTGCTAAACCCCCTAAAGGCAAAACCCCTTAAGCAGTAAGATTGGATTGGGGGGTAAAGGGGGCAAAAAGCCCCCCTTTTTATTTATTTTGCTAAGATATTTTCTTTAACAATTATTTTTTCGTTTTGAATATCTAGGGTTATTTTGCTGTTTGGTTTGATTTGGTCTTGTAGTATGAGTTTAGCTAATTCATTTTCAATTAATTTTTGGAAAACTCGTTTTAGAGGTCTAGCACCATAAATAATTGAGTACCCTTTTTCTATTATATATTCTTTTAGTTTATCAGTTAGTTGAACTTCTATGTTATTTTCTTTTAATTTTTGATTTAAGTTATTTATTAGTAGATCTAGTATTTTTATTACTTCGTTAGTGGTTAATGGTTTAAATATGATGATTTCATCAATTCTATTAAGGAATTCTGGTCTGAATCTGTGTTCTATATATTTTAGTACTTGTTCTTTAATTTCTTGATAATCTTTACCTTTTTGGAATGATTCTCTTATTAAATCACTACCTAAATTTGAGGTCATAATTATGATAGTGTTTTTAAAATCAGCGGTTTTTCCTTGATTATCAGTTAATCTTCCTTCGTCAAATACTTGTAAGAATATATCAAATACTTCAGGATGTGCTTTTTCTATTTCATCAAATAATAGGACACTAAATGGTTTTCTTCTGACTTGTTCAGTTAGTTGTCCTCCTTCTTCATAACCAACGTATCCAGGAGGTGCTCCTATTAGTTTAGAGACTTCATGTTTTTCCATATATTCAGACATATCAAATCTAATAAGCATATTGGGATCCCCAAATAAAGCTTGAGCTAAGGTTTTAGCACTTTCAGTTTTACCGACTCCAGTAGGTCCTAAAAATAGGAATACTGCAATTGGTCTGTTTGGATCTTTTAGATTAGTTCTTGCTCGTCTTATTGCATCTGCTATTGTACTTATTGCTTCTTCTTGATTTATTAATCTTTGATGCATTATTTCTTCTAATTTAAGTAGTTTTTCTTTTTCATCTTGTGTTAATGAAGATACAGGTATATTTGTTAATTCAGAAACTACGAGGGCTATAACTTCTTTATCTACAATATTTTTTAGTGGATATTGGTTTTTAAATTTTTGGTATTGTTCTTGGTATTCTTTTTGAAGTTTCTTTAGTTCCATTTGTATAGTTGCTGCTTTTTCATATTGTTGATTTAATACAGCCCAATTTAAATCTTCATTTAATTTATTAATTTTTTCTTCTAATTGTTGGAGTATAGGTGGGATTTTGGAGCTTTGAGTTTTTATTTTAGCACAAGCTTGATCTATTAGATCTATGGCTTTATCTGGTAGGAATCTAAAGGGGATGTATTGTTTAGATAATTTAGTAGCGTATTCTATAGCATCGTCTGTTATTTTAACATTATGGAATTGTTCATATTTAGGTCTTAGACCTTTAAGTATTTCTATAGTTGTTGGTATATCGGGTTCATCTACATAAATAGGTTGTAATCTTCTTTCTAAGGCTGCATCTTTTTCTATATATTTTCTGTATTCTGTTATGGTAGTAGCTCCTATTAGTTGTATTTCTCCGCGTGCTAATTCAGGTTTAAGCATATTAGCTGCATCCATAGCACCTTCTGCTGCCCCTGCTCCTATTAATGTATGGATTTCATCTATAAAAAGAATAATATCATTAGAGGATTTAACTTCATCTATAACGGCTTTTAATCTTTCTTCAAATTCACCTCTATATTTAGCACCTGCTAGTAATCTAGATAAATCTAATTTAATAATCCTTTTATTTTTTAAATTTTCAGGTACTTCGTTTTTAACTATTTTTTGGGCTATTCCTTCTACGATAGCTGTTTTACCTACTCCAGGGTCTCCTATTAAAACTGGATTATTTTTAGTTCTTCTTGATAAAGTTTCTAAGCATTTTTGAATTTCTTTATCTCTACCTATAACTGGATCTAATTTATCTTTTTTGGCTAAATCAGTTAAATCAATTCCATATTTGTTTATTGATTGATATTTTTCTTCAGCATTAATGCTATCCACTTTATGATCACCTCTTATCTGTTTTAGAATATTGAAGAATTTTTCTACATTAAGATCGTGTTTTTTTAGTAAAGAAGCTGTAAAACTTTTACCTTGTTCAATAATTCCAAGTAGAATATGTTCAGTGGCTATAAATTCATCTTTAAGGATTTTTCTGTAATTTTCTGCTAATTCCATTGATTCTTTTAAATTAGGAGTTATGTAGATAGTGTCGGATATATAGCTAACAGTAGGTCTTTTTTTGAGATCTTCTATTATTTGATTTTTAAAAACTTCTTTATTTATTCCAATTGTATTTAAAATTGAGTTTATTATGTTATTTTCATTCTCTAAGAAAGCAAGTATAATATGTTCTACGTCTAATTGATTATGTTTGAAATTATTTAAATAATCCTGGGCTTTAATAAAAGCTTCTTGTACACTTTTAGTTGTTTTTCTTAAATCCATAAGCTTAAACCTCCTTTTATAATTATTTATTTATCTTTAAACTATTTCCTTTGTTTTTTTATTGAAAAAGGGAAAAAAATAATATAAGTTGAAATAAAAATATAGGATGGAAATTTTATATACAAAAGATGAAATTCAATTAAAAATAGAAGAGCTAAGAGATTATATAAAATCTGATGATCTTGAGAAATTAGAAGAATGTCTTGTAATATTTTCTAAATATGGGTTATTGCCTGATTTAAGGGATACTTTACTAAATTATATAGAAAAGAAATTTTTAAATAGTTCTAATTATGAAGCTGCATTTTTGGAGTATCAAAAAGCTTTAGCTATTTTTCCAGAAGATGATGAAATATTTGAGAAAATTGTTAATATTTCAGAGGTTTTGATAAATAAGAATAGTAGTTTAATTTCTAAAAGTGAATATAGGGTAATAGTAAAGAGTTATATTAAATTATTATCTTTAGTTGGTAAATTTAATAAAGCATTGAATTTAATATCTTCATTAGTTTCTCAGAATCCTGATGATGTAGAGATTTTATTATTATCAGCAGAAGTCTATGAAACAGAAGGACAGATAGATAAAGCTGTATCTACTTACTTACAAATAATTGATAAACTTCCAAAAGATCAACAAATAAAAATAAGAGAGCAAATAAGTATAATAGATCCAACTAATAAAGATAATTTAATAAATTTAGTCGAGTTGTATATAAATAATAAAGATTATCAAACAGCTTCTAGGGCATTAAGGAATTACTTAAGATATAATCAAAATGATTTAGATATAATATCCAAAATAGCCGAAGTTGATATGCTTGTTGGTAATTATAGGAGTGCTTTGGTTGCTTCTAAAAAGGCTTTAGATGCAGATCCTAATAATCCAAAATATAAATATGTTTATGCTGTTGTTAATTACTATAATAAAACTAATTTATCACAAGTAGAAACAATTCTAGATGAAATATTACCGGAATTAGTTAATATGAAACTTTTAAGGGAGTCTCAAGAAGCTTTTAAAATATTATCTAGTATTAGTGATTCATATCATTATAAATATTTTGAATTAGTTAGTTCATTAGAAAAAGAGTTTAAAGAAAAAGAAGTAATGGTATTTAAAGATGAAGAAAAAGTTGAAAAAGAAGAAATTGAAGCAGTTTTAAATTCTACTGAAATTCAATTAGAAGCAGAACTAACTAATAAGTCAAAAATTACTGAAGATATTAAGGAAAATCAAGAAAAAATTCAGATTGAAAAAAATCAATTAGAAGATAAAGGAAGTAATTTAAATAAATTAGAATCAGCGCAAGATTTTCTAGAAAAAAGGGAAACTTTTAGTTCTTTAAGAAGGAGAAGTACAGGAGTTTATTTAAAAAAAGATTTTGGTGAATCTAAGTCTGGTGAAAAAAAGTTATTAATAAAAGAGAATACTTTTACTGAAAGAAAAGAATTTGATCAGGGAATAAAAAAAGGATTTTTACCTAAACAGGATTCAAAAATTAATCAATCACAAAAGTTATTAAAAGATAATATCCAAAAACCTACTTTAGAATCTAAGCCTGTTTTAAAACTAGAAAAAACAACGGAAACTAAGAGTTTAACTCAACAGAATGAACCTCAGACAAAATATGAATCTAAAGATGATTATAAAGAAATTGATAAAGTAGGTAATAAATTTGATACTGTTTTAAAACAATTAGATGATTTATCAGCTACTGAAACTATAAATATACAGCAAAAGATACAACAAAATATATCAGAAAAAATAGAAAAAGTACCAGAGAAAATAATTAATAAAAAAATAGAAGAAGTCGAAATAAAAATTGAAACCATTGATAGAGCTGATATTAATATAGAAGTAGAAATATTTGAGAAGGCATTAAATGAAATAATAAAAAATCTAGAAAAAACTGATGTAGTTATATTTACAATGTTGAAGTTAATAGATAATGTATATGAATTAAGTAAAGATAAATTAAAATTAGCTTTATGGGTTACGAGGATTTTAAATATTGCTGAGTTATTCAAACTAAATAAAATAAAACAAAAATTAATTCAAGTACTTAAAGAATTGAATTATTATAAAATAGCTTCTTATATAAATTATTCATCTAATGTTAAAAATACTTATTCTTATTTATTTGAATTGTTATTAGAAAGTAATTTTGAAGATATACAAAATAATATTAAAGAATATTTTAGAACCTTAATAATTGAAAAACTATATTTTACTTTTAATCAGTTTTATAATAAATTGATAACTAAATTTGAAAATAAAAAAGAGTTAATAGATGAGATAATAGTGGATTTATTTAAGGAATCTAAAAATGAAATTGATTTTATTCTTTATTTTATAAATGAGAATCCTAGTTTAAAGTCTAAATTACCTAAAGAAATTTTAGTAAATTTAGTTAAAAATAATGAAATAGAATTAAATGATGAAGAACTTATAGATATTTTAATTTATTTAATGGAACAGGGTAATTTTAATGAATTACTTAATTTAGTTAATAATATTAAAGATTTTGATAAATTTGTTTTGAATTTTATTAAATCAATTAATAATAATAAGCAGATAGATGAATTATATAACAGTATAAAAAATGAAGTTAATGAAATGATCAATTATATTAATAACTTAGAAAACCAGCGAAGTATATTAATTTTATTAGCTTATCTATCTTCTTATGATACTAAAGAAGATTTACTAGATTTAAGTTTGTTATTTAATGAGTTATTTAAAAAAGTTGTAAAAGAAAAAATTTATAATTTTAAAGAATTTATTAAGATATTAACTATTGTATATGTTAATGTTATTTATTTGCCTTTAAATATTTTATTTTTAGTAAATGAAATAGATTTACTAGATAATTCAATACTTTTAAAAAAGGAAAATATTTTAAAGATATATATATTAGATGTTTTTTTAAGATTAAAAAAATATAAAGAAAATGAAGAAGATTTAAAAAATAAGATATATGAATTAGAAGATTTATTAGCTACTCAACAGGAAATAGATAATCAAGCAACTATTTTAGGAATATTAAGTTATATTAATTACTATTTATATTTAGATAAAAAAGTTGAAAACTATAAAGAAGAAGCTATTAGTTTAGTAGAAAAAATTGATATAATTTTAGATGATGTAACTCAAAAATTGGTATATTTCTTTTATTTAGCTTTAAGAAAATTGGTAATAGATGATGATAAAGTATCTTTATTATTAGAAAAAGAAAATCTAAGTTTATCTGATTTATTCTTTGTTTTTGATTAATTTTCTTATTTTTAAATTTTTATTTTTAAAAGGATTTTTATATTGTAGCATATAATTCTATAAGAAGGAAATTATTAAAAAAAAATTAATTTTAAAATGTATTTAAAATTAAAATAATTTTAAATACATTTTAAAGATTTCCGCTAACTGGATGCGGAATAAAAATACCAGTAGTACCTTTGACGGTACTTGAAGGATTTTAACAATGCTAAAAATAAACAATTTAAAAGCAAAAGTTAAAGAATTAAATAAAGAAATATTAACTGGAGTTAATTTAGAGGTTAATAAAGGTGAAATACATTGTATAATGGGTAAGAATGGTAGTGGTAAATCTACTTTAGGGCATGTTATTATGGGAAATCCTGATTATGAGATTACTGATGGGGAAATATATTTTAATAATGAATTACTTAATGAGCTTTCTACTACTGATAGAGCTTTAAAAGGAATTTATTTAGCTTTTCAAAATCCTATTGAGATCCCTGGAGTTACTTTAGCTAATTTCTTTAGATATACTACTAAGAAATATTTTGATGAGAAAATTCCTTATCCTAAGATAAGAGCTACTATTATAGATTTACTTAAAAAATTTGGGATTCCTGAAGATTCTATGAAAAGGTATTTAAATGAAGGGTTTTCTGGGGGTGAAAGAAAAAGAATTGAAGCTCTTCAAGTTTTATTATACAAACCTAAATTAGCTATACTTGATGAAATAGATTCTGGTCTTGATATTGATGGACTTAAAAGCGTTGTGAAATATGTTTATGAATATATTGAAGCTAATCCTGATTCTTCTATTATCTTTATTACTCATTACTCAAGATTATTGCAGTATTTAACTCCTAATAAAGTTCATGTTATGTTAAATGGTAAGGTAGTTTTAACAGGTGATAGTTCATTAGCTAAGGATATAGATGAAAAGGGTTATGTATGGATAGAAGAGTTAGCTTTGAATAATAGGTAAGGTAAATTCTTTTAGGCAGAAAGTTAAGTTAAAAAAAAGAAATGGAAATGGAAAGGGGTTTTAGGGGTGGAAATAAAAAGGGGGTATGGGGGAACCCCCATTGTATCACAGCGTGTGGGGACGCTAAGGCTTTA
>JBMFOW010000082.1:0-6855 GCA_049969455.1 bacterium
GATTATATTAAATTTATGTAGAATTAATGCATTTTCAAGTGAAATATTCTTAGGTAATATTATTCCTGGGCTATCTAAAATTTTTATGTTATATTCAATTGAAAACCATTGTAATGATCTTGTAGTTCCTACTTTATCTTCAACTTTTGCTTTAGATCTTTTTATTAACTTATTAATGATAGTGGATTTTCCTACATTTGGATAACCTATTACTACTACATTTATAAATAATTCTTTATTTGCTATTTCTTTTAAAGCTTTTTTTAATTCATTAATTTTATCTTTGTTTCCTACTATTATTAAAAATTCTTTTAGTTTTAAATTATTTTTTATTTTATCTGAATTTGATTTTATATTGTTTATAAAGTTTTGAAGTTTTTCTTGTTGTTCTTTATCTATTAAATCTGTTTTATTAAAAAATATTATAAGTATTTTATCTTTTAGTTTGAATTGGTTTAATATGCCTAAATCAAAGGTTAATTCAAAGATTCTTGAGTCTATTACATATATAATTGTATTTATTTTTTTTATTATTTAGAATTTTATTTTAAAAATAATAAATTTACATTTTAATAATCTTTAAAAACTAAATTGGTTCTTTTATCTTTTTAAGTATAATTTTTATTCTACTTGGAATTTTTGGTAATAATTTAGAATTTTTGGTAATAATAGCATATTTTAGGTAAATATTTTTAGAATTATTTATAAATTTATCAACTGTTTTCTAAATATTTTATAATAATGTTAAAAATAGTTTCTATATCTTGGTTAGCGTTTATTTCTAGTAATTTCATATTATTTTTTATTATTTCATTTATGATAGGCAAAGTTTGAGAATTATATACATTAAATCTATTTACAACTACTTCTTCTTTATCATCTTCCCTTTGAATTAGCTTAGTATTACAATTATCACAAGTTTCATTATTTTTAGGTTTGTTATATATTAGATGATAGATTTTATTACAATTTGGACATATTCTTCTATATGTTATTCTTTTTATCACTTCTTGTAAATCTATTTTTAAATAAATAGTTTTAATAACATCTTTAGGTATTAACTTTAATAAAAAATACAATTGATTAATGGATCTTGGATAACCATCTAAGATTATGAATTTAATATTATTATTCTGAATTTGATTAAATTTGTTTTCAATCATTGAATTTATTATTTCATCTGGTACTAATAAACCTTTACATATATAATTATTGGCTAATTTTCCTAGTTCTGTATTATTTTTTATATTTTCTCTTAGTATATCACCTGTTGATATAGATATAGAATTTGGATAGTATTGAATTATTTTGTTAACTTGAGTGCCTTTGCCTGATCCTGGGGGACCAAATAAAATTAGAATTTGCATTTTTATCAAATCACCTCCACAAGATATAATTTTTTTAATATCTTATTTTTATTGGTAAATCTTTTTTAAGATATTTTTATTAATTTCTATAAAATTCATATTTTTTTGTATATCAATTGTTTCTTTTAATTTTGGTAAATCTTTATAATCATATATAAAATCTATTTTATTTTCTATATTATAAACTATAGCTAATTTTGTATTAATTATTCCAATAGATTTTATTTCCTTTTCAATTATTTTTTCTTTTTTAGTTACTGCTCTTCCTCTTTTGAAAAAATCTAAAGAATTTAAATCAATTTCTATTAAATTATTATCTTTATCCAAGATGATTAAGTAATTTTTATCTAATAAAGAAATATCAATAGTATTAGAATATATTATATAATCTTGTTGTTTTAGTTGAATTAACAAAACTCCTTTAGCTATTTTAGAATAAACAGGGATTTCTGATAATTTAATCTTTATTAAATATCCATTATTTGTTAATACAATTATATATTTATTCTCTATTTCTTGTTTTTTAAATAAATCTATAAAAATAACTTCATCTTGATTTTGGTTATGTATATTTTCTATATTTGATTCATTAGATGATATTTTAATATAAGTTTGTATTCTATTAAATTCATTTAATTCTGAGCCATCTATTAATTTAGTCAATCCATATTTAGTTAGTACTAATATATAATAATTTTTAATTGAATTAGATAATGATAATGTTTTAATGACATTTAAATTGTAATTATTTTGTTTAAATATTTTAGATACAAAAATACCTTTTTCATCTATTTTATTTATATCTATTTTTGACAATTTACCATTATTAAGGAATCCTAAAATTAGTTCTTTATTGGAATGAATATTTATATTATTTATTTTAATAGAAGTGTTAAAAAATGATAACAATATTTTTTCAAATTTTGATGGTTTTATGGAATATAGATACTTATCATTAGTAGATATAATTAATAAATTTTCTTCAGGAATTTCTTTTTCTAAATCAATTGATTTAAATGTATCTTTATCAGCTATTAATGTTTTTCTTTCTTTAGAATATTTATTAGATATTTCTAATAATTCTTCTTTTATTATTTGTTTAATTTTATTTTCATCTTCTAAAATTTTTGAATATTCTTTTATTTTATCTAATAGTAGTTTATACTCATTTTGTAGTGAATCTATTTCTAATTTAGTTAATCTTTGTAATTGTAGTTGTAAAATATATTGAGCTTGTTTATCAGTTATTGATAAAAATTTCATTAAATTTTCTTTAGCATTATTATAATTTTGACTTTCTTTTATGATTTGAATTACTTCATTTATTTTTGAAGTAGCTTTTATTAAAGCCTTTAACATAAAAGCTTTATATGATGATTTTTCTAATAGATTTTTTATTTTTCTTTTTATAACTTGGATCCTGTGATTTAAAAATTCTATTAATAATTCTAAAATATTATATTGTTTTGGTATATTACCATTTACTGCTATGAACATTAAACTAAATGATATTCTAAAAGAAGTAAAATTTCTTAAATAATTTACTATTTCTTCTTCACTTTTCAGATCATTTCTTAATTCTAGTAATATTCTAATATTATTATGTGAACTTTGATCTATTATATCTGTTATATAGGGTAATTTTTTATCTTTTATAGCTTCGGCTATTTCTCTTACCAACTTAGATTTATTAACTGAATACGGAATTTCATATATAACTAGGTATTGCTTTTTATTTATTGTTTCCAATTTATATTTTCCTTCTACTTTTAGAATACCTTTACCTGTAGAATATATTGATTTAATTAATTTGGAAGTATATACTACTCCTCCTGTTGGGAAATCAGGACCTTTTATGAATTCTAAAATATCTTTAACATTAGCTTTGGGGTTATCAATTAGGTAAATAAGTGCATCTATAACTTCTTTAAGATTATGAGGTGGAATATTGGTAGCCATTCCTACTGCTATTCCCATTGATCCATTTACCAATAAATTGGGGAAAAGTGCGGGTAGGATAACTGGTTCTTGATAACTATTATCAAAATTGGGTTTAAAATCTACTGTATTTTCTTCTATATCCTTAAGCATTAGAATACCTATTTCAGATAATTTAGCTTCGGTATATCTGTAAGCTGCTGCGGGATCACCATCTATTGAGCCGAAATTTCCTTGTCCTAAAATCAATGGATAATTTAATGAAAAATCTTGTGCTAGTCTTACTAAAGCTTCATAAACTGAAGTATCTCCATGTGGATGGTATTTACCTAAAACTTCACCAACTATTGAAGCACATTTTTTATATTGTTTATTTGGTAATAAATTCATGTCATACATTGCATATAGTATTCTTCTTTGAACAGGTTTTAGCCCATCCCTTACATCAGGTAATGCTCTACTTAATAATACACTTAATGAATATTCTACATAGCTATTTTTTATCTCATTTACAATATCTGTTTCTATTATCTTCATAGATTTAAAAGTTCCTCCTTAATAATTTCTTTAATTAATTTTCTAATTAAAAAAAATAAAAAAAAATTTTCTAATTTTTTATTAAACAAAAGGTTTCGAAATAATTTTATAATATTTTATAATAATGAATTTTTTTTAATAAACTTAAACTAATTTTATTTAATAAATTTGAAAAGAAATTATCTTTTTGATTATTATTTGTTAAGAATTTGTATAAATAATTATAAATTCCTATGTTATAAAGGAATTTATAAAAATTTTTAGCATACAATCCTATTGCTAATTTAACTCTTAAAGATTTATACATTGAATAATAAATTTTTGCACTAATAGCTTTGTATTCTTCTATTTTTAATATATTATCTATGTTAGAAATATTAATTATATCAGGTTTATAGTGATATCCTATAGCTTTGTTATTAATTATTAATTTAAGACCTAATTTTCTTAATTTATATCCTATTTCTATATCTTCCCATCCGTATTTATAAAACTTTTCACAAAATAATCCTGCTTTTATTAAGTGTTCTCTTTTTACTGATACATTACTTGTCCAGAAAAATGAAGTTGAAATATCTGCCAATGTAAATTTAGGTTTAGAAGGGATTTTTAATTCTTTTATATGATTAACCCATCCTCTTACTACTATATTATCCCCATATTCTTTAAAACTCTTTAAATGATATAATATTAAATTTTTATCTGCTAGTACATCATCATCTATAAATAAAACGTATTTTCTTTTAGTATTTAGAACTCCATTATTTCTTGCAAAGGGTAATCCCTTATGTTCTTGATTAATTAAAATTAATTTATAATTAACTTTGTTTATTAATTCATTTACAATATCTTTTGTATTGTCTGTACTTCCATCGTTTATTACAATTACTTCATATAGATCTTTATCTACACTTTGATTATTTAATGATAATAAAACTTCTTTTAATATCTTAGATCTATTAAATGTACTTATCTGAACTGATAGCATTTTTTATAATTAAAATTTTTTTTAATTAACTATTATAACATTACATGGTGAATGATCGATTATTTTTTTTGATACACTACCTAATAAAAATTGCTCTAATTTAGATTTTCCTGTTTTACCAACTACTATTAAATCAATGTTATGTTCTTTTGCATAATTTATTATTTCATTTGCTACGTTACCTATTAATATAACTGATTTAAATTCTGGGTTTTCTTTTATTATTTCTTCATGTTGTTGTTTATAGTATTTTTTATAATATGATATTAGGGATTGGTTTTCTGGGATTTCTGGTAGATCTATTACCTGAATAACGCTAACTATTTCTACACTTTCTGGTTTTTCTTTTAAATTATTTATCAAATTTTTAGTGAATTCTATAGCTTTATATGAATGTTCTGAACCATCAAAAGCTATCAATATTTTTTTCATATTTATTCCTTCTTATCTTATATTACCTATTTTATACTTTCAATATATATTTCTTTTATCCTTTTTATTAATTTTATTGTTTAATTTAAAATAAATCTTTTTTAGCAGGATTTTTTTTTTTTAAGTGAATAAATAATAAAATGTAATGAAAATTTTTTATTGAAAAAGTTAATTTTAATTAGGTATTAAAAGGATATTTAGTTAAGTATAAGATTAAGGATAATAAGGGAAGTGAATTTATATTGAAGGAAAAAGAAAATACTTTACCTAAGATAATAACTATTATAGCAATAATTGGAATTATTGTTATAGTAATAAATATTGCTATTATAGTATGTATATTAGGGATGTTTTTAATACATGGTCTGGTAGGTTCTACAAGAGCAAGGGAAGCTGCAAGATTAACTGCTTGTAAAGCTAATCTAAAGAATATATCAACAGCTCTTGAAATGTATGCTAATGACTATAATGGAATATATCCAGGAGGTGAGGAAGGGGGAGTAATTGATAATGTAGGTGATCCTACTGCAACAGGTGGTCCTATAGGTGCAGATTATTTTAGGAAAGATTATATAGGAAAAAAAATTATATGTCCTACTGCTAAGAGTGCAAACTATAGAATAAGAGTTGGTAAAGCTAAAATTGTAAAGAAGCAAAAAGGAGAAGTTTCTGTAGAGCAATATTATGTAATTCAATGTCCAGCAGTACACGATCCTAAGGTTCCTGATCATAGGCAAGGTAATATGAAAGGTGGTTCTATACTACATTCTAGAATAGGTATTTTGTATAACTTATATAATACTGATGTAAATCCATAATAAAAAATTGATAAAAGTCAACAAAATTTAATAAGTAGATATTTTTTGAATTAAAAAAAAAGAGGGAAAGTTTTTAAAAAATAGAAGTATATAAATGGGTGGTGCCAATAGCGGCGGGGAAACACCCGGTTTCCATTCCGAACCCGGAAGTTAAGCCCGCCAGCGCCGATGGTACTAATGGGGCGACCCTGTGGAAGAGTAGGTCGGTGCCACCCTTTTATTTTTTATATTAAAACCTATCCTCAGGGGAAAAAATTAATCTTTCAAAAATTTAAAGTAGCTTCTATTATTTAAAAAATTTATCCTATATTTAGATTTGTCCTATATTTAAAACAGAATTTTATTTCTTTAAAAATGCTATAGTATAATAAACATTATTATTAATTTCATATTCATAAATTTTAAATATTTCGAAATATTGATTAATTTTGTTTTTATATTTTTCTAGTAGTTCTTCATAATTTTGAGAATATAGCCAAAAAGCAAATAAATTAGAATATTTTTTATATATATCAATAATGTTTGGCATTTTAAAAACCGCTCGAGAAATTACTAATTCAAATTTTCTCTGTACCTTTTTTATATACTCTTTACAATCCATATTTATTATTTCTATTTCTAAATTTAATTCTTTTTTTAAATTATTTAAAAATCTACATTTTTTTTGATTACTTTCTATTAAATGAATCTTTAAATTAAAATCTATTGTATTAATTTGTTTATAATTCTGATATAAAATAGCGATTATTAAACCTGGGATTCCAAAACCTGTACC
>JBMFOW010000083.1:0-6831 GCA_049969455.1 bacterium
CCAAAATAAAATGTTAGAATTAAACCTAAAATAATATTGTAAAAAATAAAGAAAATAAACTTCCTTTGTTTAATGAAATTATCTAAAATTTTAAGAGCAATTAATCCAAAAATAAATGAAAAAATAACTGATATTATTATTCCTATTATGTTTATATCTTCATTTAAGTATATTTTATCTTTTATAAATCTAAATAATTCGTAAATAAAGGCTAAAGCAATAGTAGGTATTGAAACTATAAAAGAAAACCTAAAAGCTTCATATGGATTAAGCTTAGAAATAATAGATCCAAATATAGTACTCCCACTTCTAGATAAACTAGGGATTGCAGCTAAACCTTGTAAAAATCCAATAATAAATAAGTCCTTTATATTTAGATTTTCTACATTTTTATTAAGTTCATCTTCTTTTTTTAATTTTATATCAACAATAAATAAAAATATAGCATTAACAAATAGAAAAACACTAAGTAACTCAACTTTATCAAAATATTGAGTTTTGTCTATAAATAAAGCAATAGGAATTGTAAAAAAAACTACCCAAAAAATTTGATTAAAATATTTTTTTATATAATCTATTATTATATTTCTAAAGTAAACAGTAGTAGCTAATAGAGTACCTAAATGAGCAAATATATCTAAGGTGGTAGAGTAGGGGAGTTTTAAGATAATTTCAACTAATTTAAGGTGTGTTGTACTGCTAATAGGTAAAAATTCTGTTAAAGCTTGTACTATACCTAAAAAAGCATACTTTATATAATCCATAAATTATTGCCCCTTTCTTAGAAATATGTTCCTTATCTTTATTATATAAATTAATTTTTTTCCCTTTTTATTAAAAAGGAATAAATTTTTTTTATATATAAAATATAAAAAGGGAGGGAATTAAAGTTGTATAAATTTAAAAAAATATTATATAAAACTTACAAAAAAAATAATAAAAAAAATAAGAAAGGATTAACTATAGTTGAAGTATTTATTTCATTTAGTATAGCTATAATCTTGTTATTATCTATGTTAGTTATAGTATATTGGGGAAGTAATATAAGTACTATAAATCAAAAATTTATTGATATTTCAAATATACTTAATTTCATTTCCTATGAGATCCAAAATAATACCGCTAAGTATTTTTACATTGATGATATAAATAATCAATTACTTTTGAGATCTAATGCAATCTATGATTTAGAACAAACACTTAAAACCTATGGTTATAAAATAGGAAATTCTTATGATTATTCTATTAATTCTATTAACTATTCTAAATATTCTAATTCTAATACACTTTATGAAGTAAAGGTTAGATTATCTTATATTCATAAAGGATCTAATAGGATTACTGAAGTATCTTGTATAGTTTCTACAACTAACTTGCAAATAAAGGGAATAAATAATAATTTCCCACTAAATGATATAAACTCTAATGATATAACTTCTGTTCCTTAATTATTTAAGTTCCTTAATTATAAACAAAAAAAATATTTTAAAAATTAGCTACTAATTTAGTGATAATGGCAATCAAATAAGCACCAGGTTTTAAAACGAATTGTGCTAAAATTGTACCTAAAAATGTAAAAACAAGCATTAAAAATATAGAATTATATAAAAATTTAATATCTTTTTGTTTATTATAAACTTTATCAGTAATATGTGCTATTATTGGATCTAAGAATATAGTAAATAAAATAGTAGCTATCCCATTGACAATTCCTGATAATATTGTAGCAGTTCTAGCATATTCAGGTACTAAAACACTAGCATACATAGCAGATAATACTCCTGTTGTCCAAAAAGCTGAAACAAAAAATGAGCTAAATATTATAATTTTTGGTACTTCTTTTAGTTCTTTTTTATCTAAATAAAAATTAATTTTAGTCAAAGATTTTATTAGAGATATATAAGTTTTTGGATAAATTAAATAATAAAATGTTTTAGGGATACTTAATGTTTTATTAAATAAATTTATCCATTTTATAAATATATTTTCAAAAGTATTAAAAAATAATATCCCTACAAAAGTACCTAAAGTAGCAGAAAAAATTATTATATGTAATTTTAATAATAAAATATCAATCTGATTATGTTTAAAGGCTAGGTCTATCATAGAACCTAAAAAAGGTGTTTGGAAAAGATTAGCTAGCCTTGTTATTAAAAGAATAATATTAGATAATGATAATGATGTTGTTATAGAATTAGTTTTAATCCCAGCAAACCTTAAACTTGCAGAAGCTACTGATAAAAAATTTATAAAAAAAGTTATAACAAAAATAATAATAAGTCTTTTATCATTTATTAAAATTAAAAATATATCCATTAATTATATATGCTTATAAATAGAATTTTCAATAGTAATAGCAAGTAATTGGGTTCTATCTATTGTTTCTTCTATTTGAGATAAAACTTCTTTTTGTTTTATTATTTCTAATACGTCTTTACCGTTGTTAAATAAATCTGCTATAGCTTTTCTATTTATTGTATCGCATTCTCTTTCTATCTCACAAATTTTACTTACCAATTTAAGTAATTCTTGATCTGGGTTATTTAATAGATTTATTATATCTTTTAAATATTTTACACTGTTAATTAATAGATTTATCATTTGATTAGTATATTCATTTTTTAGAGTAAGCTTATAAAGAAAGTATTTTTCTGCAGAAGATTTTATAAAATCTATAACATCATCCATTTTTACTATTATTTGATGGAGATCTTCTCTGTCTAAAGGAGTTATAAAAGATTCATTAAGTTTATGTCTATACTCATGTACTATTTCATCTGCTTTATGCTCTAATTCTCTTATTTTATTAAAATTTTCTTCTGTAGGATTATCTATGAAATTTGATAATTCTTTAGAAATATCTTCCATTATTTCTACACAATTTTTTAAATATTTAAAAAAATCTATATTTTTGGGGATAATATTTATAATTCCTTTCATAATATTTATTCACCTCTTTAGATATTAATTTCAAATTAAATTTAATTTAAATATTAATTATTTCTTTTGTTTTATCATTGGCTAATTTTTCTATTTTATCTAAGTATTCTTTTGTAATTTTTTCAATTTCTTTTTGATATCTGTTAGTTTCATCTTCTGAAATAGTTTTTTGTTTTTTAGATAAATCTTTTATTTTTTCAATAGTATCTCTTCTAGCATTTCTTATAGAAACTTTTACTTCGTCTGCTTTTTGCATTATAGTTTTAGATAATTGTTTTCTATTTTCTTCAGTTAATCTTGGAATTACTATTTTTATAACATTTCCATCTATTTGAGGAGTTAATGATAAATTAGCTTTTAATATAGCTTTTTCGATAGCTGAGATAGAATTTTTATCAAATGGTTGAATCAATAAAATTTTGGGATCAGGAGTAGAAATTGCTGCTAATGCTTTTAGCGGACTAATGTTTCCATAGTATTCTACTTTTATATCTTCTACTAAAGCAGGGCTTGCTCTACCTGTTCTTAAAGATTTATACTCTTTTACTAAATAGTTTAAAGAGTTTTCCATTTCTTTTTTCATTTCTTCTATTAATTTTTTAGGGTCTTCCATGGTTTTAACCTCCTTACCTTTGTTAATTATTTTTATTTTTAATGAGCTTATTATTTAAAAGGAATGATAAAATAAATGGATTTATTTCTCCATCTAAAACTTCTTCTATTTTATATATTTCTAAATTAGTTCTTAAATCCTTTACTAATTTATAAGGATGTAAGATGTAATTTCTTATTTGATTACCCCAAGCAGCTTGTTGCTTAGTTTTAAAAGATTCTATTTTTTCTATTCTTTTTTGTAATTCAAAATAATATAATCTGCTTTTAAGAATTTTTAGGGCTATTTCTTTATTTTTATGTTGACTTCTTTCATTAGAACTAACTACTACTATTCCTGTTGGTAAATGGGTTATTCTAACTGCAGATTCGTTTTTATTTACATGTTGTCCACCAGCACCACCTGCTTTAAAAGTTTCTACTTTTAAATCCTCTTCTTTTATTTCTATATTTATATTATCATCTATTTTAGGAATAACTTCAACTAAAGCAAAGGAAGTATGTCTTTTATTTTGAGCATTAAATGGAGAATTTCTTACTAATCTATGTACCCCTTTTTCTGATTTTAAGTAACCATATGCGTTATCACCACTTATTAAGAAAGTGCCACTTTTTATTCCAGCTTCATTACCTAAGTTAATATCAACTATACTAAATTTAAATCCATTTTTATTAGCCCAGTTATAATACATTCTATAAAGCATACTAGCCCAATCTTGTGCATCTGTCCCTCCAGCTCCAGCTGTTATTATTAATATGCAATCATTATTATCATATTCTTCATCTAATAATAACTCTATTATAATATTATCTACTTTTTTTTGTAAAATTTTATAATTTTCATATACTTCTTCCCTTAATTCTTCATCAAGATTAACTAAATCAAATATATCTTCTATATCTTTTATTTCTTGAATAGTTTTTTCATAATTTAAAACTATTTTTTCTAAGTTTTTCTTCTTCTTTGTTAAATTCTTGTATTCATCTAAATTGTAAATATTGTTACTATTTAAATTAGTAATCTCTTTTTCTATATTATTAATAACATTTTTATAATTATCTATTAAATTTTGAAATTTTTCTAATTTTTCCTTTAGATCTCTTATTTCCTTTATACTTAAAGTACTCATTTTTTTATATTTTATTGCTTATAAAAAGTACCTGATACTTCAGTTAAATTATAATCTAAAGTTTTTAAATTTATTACTATTTGATTTGCTAATGATCTACTATTGTTGGTTATTATATAAACATCTTTTCCAACTAAAATTAGTTTATCTACATTTATATATATGTCCTTTTTTATTAAAATGACAGTATAATTTTGTTCGATTTTTATTGGACTATTTACATATATTATATTTTTTTTATAATATCCTTCTTTTATTTTTATATTTTGTTTATTTGATACTATATTAAGATCTTTAAAATATATTACTGTATTATCTTTTATGATATTATTATTTGTATAACCATATTTTATTTGAATATATGTATCTTTATTATTTTTATCTTGGATTTTTAAATTATAAAAGTAATTTTTTATCAATTGAGTATCTAATTTTCGTGTTTTCATAATTATTCTAAAAATAATAAATAAAATCAGAAATAAGACTAAAATAAAAATTAAAATTAAAATATTTAATAAAAAAATATTTTTTTTTTAATATTTTTTAACATATTCTTTAGGTATAAAGTCTGGACATTCTATTTTTTGGTAATCTAATGTTTTTAATAAAAATTTACAGTAATTTTGATTAGATTCATAAAAGATACATAGATTACACATACTAACTTTTATCTATATATCCATTTTCTAAAAGATTATTAATAATATTTATAAGTGCTTCTAACATTTGATATTTTTTTAAGTCTTTATTAAGAGATTTATTTATTATTTGAATTATTTTATTAATTTCTATATCTAATTCCTTTAAAATTTTAAATGATTTTTCAGTTAAATTAACATATTTTTCTTTTTTATTTTTATTTATTCTATAAGTTTCTAATAATCCTTTTTTAATTAAATTTTTTACTGATTTACTTATAGTTACTAATGTTAAATTAGATTCATTAGAAATTTTTTTATATTAATATTCTCTTTTTTTTTTAAATATACAAAATAAAGTATTTTTAATTGTAAAGAAGTTATTTTATGTTTATAAGATATTCTATTATAAATATTCTCAAGAATAATTGAAATTTTTCTTATTCCTTCTAAAATTTGAAAATCTACATCCATACTATAAAATTAGCTAATTTAATTTATTATCCTATATATATTAGGATCTATTAAATTTTAATTAAATTTTAATAATGGAATATAAAAAAGAAACTAGTTGAGAGTAATTTCAAAGGATATACCAAAGTATTTATTTTTAAAAAAAACTTTTACATCTGAATTATTTTTATATTTTATAATTTTGCTGTTTTTAAAAAGAATTAAAAAAGGATATATTATTTTGGACTTTGCTTTTACAAGAAATACAATACCACCATTTGGTGTATAAATCTCATCTATTAAGTTGCTAATATTATATATATTTGATAGTTTAAGGGGATTATATGGATCTTTTAGGATATTACTTTCGTATTCTTTGTCTGGATATATATAATAAGAACTAAAAATATCTTTTCTTTCGATATATTTAAATATTTCTATGTTAGCAACTGCTATATATTGTTTAATAGTGATCTTTTTTATCGCAAATACCATAGCGTGATAATTTTTATAAAAATAATTCAAGTTATCATATATTTCAGTAGGAAAAATTATATAAAATTCTTTTATCTCTTTTGTTTTATTATCATTTTCTTTGATAATCATCGGTTTAATGTTAGATAAGTTACTTCTGATGCTCCATATAAGATATCTACAAGAATAATGTGGTTGTAAGCGAGTACCATGACCAATAAATAACTCCAAAAAGCAAGCTATAATACAGGAAAAAATATACGCATATACCAAAAAGCGTAAAAAACTTGGTTTTACTAAAACTATTTTATTTTTGATGTTTCTATAAATTAAAAATTTTTATTTGCGAATTTTTTTTAAATTATGAACTTTTTATTAACTAGCTTTTTTTTTAGTTTTTGGACTCTAATAATTAAATCATCAATGATATGTTTTTGATTATAAATAGAAGTGACTAATAAAGTTAGCTCTGAATACTTAGTGTATAAATCGTTTAAACTAAATTGAAGATTATCAATTCTTTTGTTAGTTTCATCAATACGCTTATTAGTTTCATCAATTCTTTTATTAATTTCATCAATACG
>JBMFOW010000084.1:0-6817 GCA_049969455.1 bacterium
GGAACACTCCTAACCCCATAATTCTCTGCTTCATTTATTCTTTCTCTACTTTGTGCTAAATGTACAACCTCTACATCATATTTATTTTTATCTATTAATTCTAGAACAGCATCCTCAGCAGTCCTACAAACTGGACAACCTGCATGATAAAATACTACCTTCTTTTTTTTTTGCTCATAATCCCTACCTCATTTTAATTATGATTTTTAAGTTATAATTTTTATTGGTTAGCCCCTTAAGATTATTAAACAATTTAGAAATTATTAAATAATTAGCTAATCTAACTATTAATTTCTTTATCTAATTATTAATATTCTATATTTATAAAAAGAGTCCCTAAAAATATTTTCTCAATTAGAAATATTTTCTCAAAATAAATTACAAAATAAATTTATTTATTAATTTTAACATATTTTTTACAACTAATTTCATTAAAAAATAAGATTATTCATAATGAATAATAAAAGTAATTAAAAAATAAAGGGAGGTATAAAAATGCAAATTAATAATTCAATAGATAATAGAAATAAAATTTTGGAAAAAATTAAAGATTTAATTAATAACAAACCAAATACAGAAATATTAAATAATATTAATAATTTACCACAAGAAGAAAAAGATTGGACCGTATTCGTTAATATTAATTTAGAAGATGAATTATCAGTAAAGAACGCTTTGATGAATTTAAAATTATTAGAATTATCAGGATCTGATAAGAATCTAAATATAGTAGTACAAGCATATTTACCTACATGGAAAAAAGTTAAGAGATTTTATATAGAAAAAAAAGGAGAATGGAATATAGAGAATATTATTAAAATTTCATTAAAAAATTTATTACCATTTTATACTCCAAAATTAGAAAATAAACCTATACAAGAGTTAGAAAATGTTAATCCAAATGATCCCAATTTTATAGCAGAGAGTCTAAAATGGGTAACCTCAAATTTTCCATCCAAAAAATTCATGGTAATAGATATAAATGATTCTAAAGATTTAAGTACTTTTAGAGTATCTAATATTAGCAAAGCGCTAAGTGATAATAAAATAAACAAAAAACCAGATATATTAATAATGGGAGGTTCAAATATAACATCTTTAGAAAATATAACACAATTAAAAGATAAAGCTACATATTTAATAGGTACAACAGGGTTTTCAAATGCATTAAATATTCCATTTGCTATGTTTATAAATGAAATGAAGAATTTAATAGATGGTGGACCAAATGATCCTGAAACCATAGCTAAAGGATATTTCTTAATACATAATTTAGCAGGTGCTTCTAATAATAGTGCAATAGTTAATTTAACTAACGATAAAATCCAAGATTTAATAAAAGCTTATGATAATTTAGCTTTAAAATTACTCAATTTACCTGAACAAGAATTAATCGATAAAATATTACCTAAAATCTATAAAACAGAAGATTTAGCTAATACTCCATTTAGAAAACCTTACTTAGAATTTAGAGATTCTATTTCTTTCTTAAACAATTTGATTAATTCCAACGATATAAATGACGATATAAAACAGGCTGCTAAAGAAACTTTAGAAAAAACTAATAATATTTTATTATCTTTTAATAATTTAGCTACAGAAATAGATCCTAATTCTCAAGGTCCTTCCGTATTTATGCCAATAAATTTAGGGAATTTTAAATCAGATAAATTTCCAATTCCTAAGGATTTCAAAAAAGATTTAGGTTATTCAAATACAGAATTTGCAAAACAAACCCATTGGGATGAGTTTTTATACAAAATATCCCAAAAAACTTTATTAGAAAAATTCTTAACTAAACTAGGATTTAGTCAACAATTTATAGATAACCTTTATGCTTTTAAAAATGATGTTAATAATAAATATAATAGCTATATAAAACCATTTACTAGTTTGATATCTTGGTTTAATGCTGTTAGTAAAATTAGTTCAAATAAAGTCCCTTCATTTTTATTTTTACCTCCAATTGTCACTTTAACTTTAGGTGTAATTGGATCTATTGATCAAATTTATAATAATCTAAAAGAAGGTCAATATATTTTATCTAATGATATAAAAGATAAATCAAAATACTTAAGTTCAGTTGGTTTTGGTTTATCTCAAGGAGTTACAAAATTAATAGCAAACTTAGCTTATGTATTACCATTTTTAGGACCTGTAGGTACAACCGCTGGATTACTAACTTTCCTAATCCCTTGGATACAAGATTTTTATAATGTATACCAAAACTACAAAGAAGTTAAAGATAAATTCGTATATAATGATTTAACCCTAAAAGATTTATTCTTATTATCATTATATAGAAAAACTTTAAGTCCTAATCCTGCCTAAAAATATTTTTAATAAAACATAATAAAAAATTTTTTATAAAATTTATAAAAAAATTATTAGAATTAAATTAAAAAGTAGAAGATAATAAAAAAGTTATGAGAATTAAATTAAAATTTAGTCTTTAAATTTACCTATAAACTATCAAAAACCTACAAGAAATTTAAAATTAATTTAAAAAAGATTATGTTATAAGGGGAAAAGGGAAACCTCCCCCCTTTTCCCCTCCACCTCCCCCCCATTTTCTCCTTTTTTTTTATTTTAAAAAATAAAAAAATATTTATAAAGCATATCCTAAATAATAATCTAATTATTCATTTTTCCTATCATTCATTCCCATGATTTCCAATCAACATTTATAAAAAAATTACAAAAAGCAATATAAAAAAATATTGCTAGATATTAAAAAATTAAAACCTAAATACTATAATTAAATAAATATCAATAACTAAAATTCTAATAATTAATTATTAAAATAAAGTAAGAAAATGTTAATATTTTAATCATAAGAGTATTAAAAAACAAAAATTCACTTTATAAAGATAAAATTTTTTTTCATAAGCTAAAAAAGGAATCTTATTTTAATATAATCTAAAATAGAAAAAATAAGCCTTAGAATTAAAAATTCATTTTCATATTAATATATAATTCTTAAATATATCATTATTAAAGGTAAACAAAATTATATACTACCTAAAATATATACTAAATCTTTATATATAAAACATAAAGTAGTTCTAAATATCTAAATTAAGGTTTTTCAATTTCAGAAATAAGGAACATTATAGAAATACTATAAATATAAAAAAGGATAAATTAATAGATTAAAGAATTTTAATAGTAAGTGTGAAATTAATAATAAACAAAAAATAAATTCATATTAAATTAATATAACAATAAAAATATTTAAAAATGGATATATAGATTCAAGAAGTTTATAAAAAATAGAATAAATATGGGGAATTTTAGGTAAATGCAGAGCTTTTTAAAAGAAATGTTAAGGATAAAACCAGTAGAAGATTTTTTAGAAGATTTAGAAAAAGGGCCTCAATTAAGGAGAGCATTAGGTGCTTTAGGGTTAATATCCTTAGGTTTAGGAGCAATAATAGGAGCTGGAATCTTTGTTATAACAGGACAAGCAGCTGCTAATTATGCAGGTCCAGCAGTTGCTATTTCATTTATAATAGCAGGGTTAGGATGCGCTTTTGCTGGATTAGCTTATGCTGAATTCGCTGCTATGGTACCTATCTCAGGAAGCGCATATACCTACGCTTATACTACATTAGGTGAATTCTGGGCTTGGTTCATTGCTTGGAATTTAGTACTAGAATACCTAATAGCAGGATCTACAGTAGCAGTAGGTTGGAGCGGATATTTTACTAGTTTCTTAAAAGACTTTGGAATCATTATCCCCAAAGAATTAGCTTATGCCCCAGTAGATGTAATAGATTCTCAAACTAAAAGTACTATACTATCAAATCCTAATTCAAGTTTTCTTAAAAAAATATTAGCATTTTTACACTTAAAATTAACAGGTAGTTATTTTAATTTACCAGCAGTATTAATTGTTTTATTAGTTGGTATTGTTTTACTAATAGGCATAAGTCAATCCGCAATTGTTAATAATATCATAGTAATAATCAAAGTTTTGGTATTATTAACTTTTTTAGTAGTAGGATTTGGGAAAATAGATCCAGCTAACTGGACTCCGTTTATACCTCCTCAAGAAGAATTTGGACATTACGGATGGACAGGGATATTAAGAGCAGCTGGAGTAGTATTCTTTGCTTATATAGGTTTTGATGCAGTTTCTACAGCAGCTCAAGAAGCCAAAGATCCTCAAAAAAACTTACCCATAGGAATACTAGGTTCCTTAGCTATTTCTACAATTTTATACATATCAGTTAGTTTAGTGTTAACAGGTGTAGTAAATTACAAAGAATTAAATGTACCAGATCCTATTGCAGTTGGTATAGATAAAATAGGAATATTAGGGCTAAAACCATTAGTTAAATTAGGGGCATTAGCTGGATTAACTTCTGTTATTATGGTCACCCTATTAGGACAAACAAGAATATTTTTCTCAATATCACGTGATGGATTATTACCATATTTCCTTTCTAAAGTACATCCTACCTTCAAAACCCCATATATATCTACAATAATTGTAACCTTAGTAGCAATGTTAGTAGCATCTATGTTTCCCATAAGCTTATTAGGTGAATTGGTATCTATTGGGACTTTATTAGCATTTGCTATTGTAAGTATTGCAGTTTTAATTCTAAGAATAACAAGACCTGATATAAATAGACCATTTAAAACTCCAGCCGTATTTATAGTAGCACTATTAGGAGCAATATTCTCATTAGTTCAAATAGCTTTCTTACCTCCAGATACTTGGATAAGATTAATAATATGGACAATCATTGGAATAAGTATATATTCTCTTTATGGATTTAAAAATAGTAGATTAGCTAAAAAACAAGAATTAAACAATAATCAATTAAAAAATGATTAAATAAAAACCAAATAAAAAAATAATTAAAAAGGGAACATAAATATGAGATATACAAAAGCTTTTATATATACTTCAAAAGAAACCCCATCTGATGCTACTTCTTTAAGTCATTCTTTATTAATAAGAGGAAGTTATATCTATCAACACTCATCAGGAATATATAATTTTTTACCTTTAGGATTTAAAGTTTTATCTAATATATGGAAAATAATCCAAGAAGAAATGAATAAAATAGGTGCTCAAGAATTACTTATGCCTGCTTTACATACTTCTCATTTATGGTTAAAAACTGGTAGATATAATACAATGGATAATGTATTATTTAAATTTAAAGACAAAAAAGGAGTAGATATGCTTTTAGGCCCTACTCATGAAGAAATAATAACAGATATAGTATCTCATTTTGTTAAAAGCTATAAAAATTTACCTTTATTATTATATCAAATCCAAGTTAAATTTAGAGATGAAATAAGACCAAAAGGAGGATTAATTAGAGCTAGAGAATTTATAATGAAAGATTTATATAGTTTTCATACTTCATTAGAATGTTTAGATAAAACTTATAATGAAGTATATAAAGCATATAGTAATATCTTTGAAAGATTGAATTTACCTTTTGAAGTAGTAGAAGCACATTCAGGTGCTATTGGTGGAGATGTTTCTCATGAATTTATGTTAATAACAAATAGTGGAGAAGATAAATTTATAAAGTGTTTAAATTGCGGATACACTGCTAGTACCGAAATAGCAAAAATAGCCAAAGAAAATTTCTCTTATTCATATAATCCTATACCTATAGATAAATTAGAAAAAGAAAATTTAGTTTATACTCCTAATGCTTCAACTATTCAAGATTTAGTTAAATTCTTAAATAAAAAAGAAACTAACTTTGTTAAAAGTATATTATATAAAGATCATGAAAATAATTTTTATTTAGTTTTGGTTAGAGGTGATAAAGAAGTAAATGAAATTAAGTTAAATAAATTTTTAAATAAAGAATTAGTATTAGCTAATGAAAAAGATTTTGAAAATAATAATTGGGTTTTAGGTTATATTGGACCTATTAATCTAAATAATAGACATAAAGTTAAGATAATAGCAGATTATTCAGTAATTAATTTAAAAGATATTATAGTAGGAGCTAATAAGAAAGATTATCATTTTGTTAATTTAAGTTTTGAAAATTTAGAGATAGACGAATTTGGAGATATATCTTTTGCTATTGATAATGATAAATGCTATAAGTGTAATGGGAATTATAAGATATATCCCGCTTTAGAATTAGGTCATATATTTAAATTAGGTACAAAATATTCCCAATCTTTAAACGCTTATTTTATGGACGAAAATAATAAATTAAAACCAATAATAATGGGATGCTACGGAATAGGTGTTAGTAGATTAGTATCCGCTATTGTTGAAGCTTATTCTACTAATAATTCAATTACCTGGACTTTTAATTCTGCACCTTATAAAATACATATTTTAACAATAAATATTGATGATCAAAATCAATTCGAAAAATCTTTAAATATATATAATGATTTAATTTCATTAAATATAGATGTTCTATGGGACGATAGAAAAGAATCTGCTGGAGTTAAATTTAAAGATTGGGAATTATTAGGTATTCCCTTTGCTATTATAATTGGCAATAAAATTAAAGATAATTTAGTAGAACTTAAATTTAATCCTAATTTTTCAAAAACTTTAAAACCTAAAATTTTTGAAAAAATATCTAATTACCAAAACTCACTAATAGAATATTCTAAAACTACAGAAATAATTAAAAATATAATAAGCTATCTAAATCAGGAAATTAATAATCCTAATAATTAATTAAAAAAAATTAATAAATAATGATGGAAACAATATTAGAAAAATTTAAAAATAATAAAGATTTAATTGCTATCATTATAATTGATTTAAATTTAAATATTAAAGAATTAAATAAACTAAATGAAATACAAG
>JBMFOW010000085.1:0-6813 GCA_049969455.1 bacterium
TTTTTATTGGGAAATCTACAATTAAGATATATAAGCGTTTTTTATTACTGCGACAATGGATTAGATTAGATATTTTTAAACTAGTATTTTCAATTGATTATAAAATTGTTAACAAAATTAAGGTTAAAAAAGTGGCAACAGGTTCACCAGGCAGTTTTTATATTCAATCACAAAAAAGAGGATTCTCATTTTTTTTAGATAATATATATAATAGAAAAACTACCCTATATAGGGTTATATCTGAACCTAGTGGAATTGAAAGTTAAAAAAGAATTCAATAGAATCATTATAAAATTTTATGTTATATCTGAACCTAGTGGAATTGAAAGTCATGATAAATTTCTTTTAAAATTTGGTTTAATTTTTGTTATATCTGAACCTAGTGGAATTGAAAGAAAAAAAGAAAAAAATAATAAATAAAATAAAAAAAGGTTATATCTGAACCTAGTGGAATTGAAAGATTATTTTTCCAAAAACGATATTATATTTTAACTCTACTATATCTTAAGCTATTAAAATTGAAAGATTAAATTTGAAAGAAATTTATTAGCATTAAAGGAATAAAATTGAAAAAAAATCAAGAAAACAATTTTTCTAATTCTCTTATTTTATTATTACTTATTTTCTTAGGATTAGATAATAATAAAGAATAAAAATAAACTTTAGCAGTATGCTCAAGAGTTTTTGTTATATCTATTAACTTATTTACATCATTACCAAAAACAACTAACCCATGATTAAATAAAATAACTGGAAAATTCCCCTCCCTCTTTATTTTCTTAACAACTTTATTAGCTAAGTTTAAAGTAGATGGAGTTTCATAAGGAACATATATAACCTTTGAAACCTTTAAATAAGATTCAGCCATTATCTTTGTCTCTATTCTTTTATTCAAAACCGCAAAAACTGTACAATAAAAAGGATGAGTATGTATAACAAAATTAACATTATCTATATTTTTATATATAGCTAAATGTAAATTAATTTCACTAGTCTGCTTTAATCCATAAATTAATCTATTTTCTAAATCAATTAAACTTAGTTCATCTTTATTTAGTCTATTCTTAGGTTTTAAAGAATATATAGAACTAGGAGTAGCTAAAACATATTTACTACCTTTATAATCAATTAAAACACTAACATTTCCAGAAGTATTAGGGAAATAACTATCATCCAATTCCCTCAAAACCGTTAAAATATAATCTGAATAATTATCATAAATAAAACTTATATCCTCCTTAGTTAATTTAATATGACTCATAACCCTTATAACCCCATAATTTTTTATTTTTATTATTATATATAACAAAAAAGCCCCTCATAAAAAGGGGCTATAATTATTTTTTTTATTTTATAAAATCTTATTAAACTTTTAGCTTCATCAGTTAACTTAGATTCATTTTATTTTAAATTTAATTTTTCTAATTCTTTTTTAGCTTCTTCACTATCAAGTAATGATCCCTTATTAGATACATAAACTGCTATAATTAATAAAACCAAGCTTATCAAAACAGCAAAAACCTTAACACCTAAAGATACTTCAGTACCAACAGCAATCAAAGGAGCAATTAGCAAAGCAACTAAATTTATTACTTTAATTAATGGATTAATAGCAGGTCCTGTAGTATCTTTTAAAGGATCACCAACTGTATCTCCAACTACAGCAGCTTTATGATACTCAGTACCCTTACCTCCTAAAAACCCTTCCTCTATCTTCTTCTTAGCATTATCCCATAACCCCCCAGCATTAGCCATATAAACTGCTAATAATTGCCCAACTAAAATAACTCCACCTAAAAAAGCACCTAAAGCCTCAGCATTAAATAAAAATCCAACTAAAATAGGAGAAAAAACACCCAATATACCAGGACCAATTAATTCCTTCTGAGCAGCAGCGGTAGCTATACTAACACATTTTCCATACTCAGGCTTAGCTTTACCTTCTTTCAATCCAGGAATTTCTCTAAATTGTCTTCTAACTTCTTCTACAATCTTAAAAGCACTTCTACCAACAGCATTTATAGTAAAACTAGCAAAGAAGAAAGGAATAGCTCCACCAAAAAGCAATCCTAAAAATACTAATGGCTGATCAATCCTTATACCAGTAGTTAAATTAGCAGAACTAACATAGGATACAAATAAAGAAACAGCAGCAAATACAGCAGTAGCTATTGCTAACCCCTTAGTTAAAGCTTTAGTAGTATTACCTACTGCATCTAATTTAGCTATTATTTCCTGAGGCTTCTTAGTATCAAGTTTATGAGCAATACCTGACATCTCAAATACGCCATTAGCATTATCACTAATAGGCCCATAAGTATCCATTGCCAAAATATAACCAGTAGTAGTAAGTAATCCAACACCAGCTAAAGAAATAGCATACATCTGTAGATATAAATTATTATCGGGTAAGAAAAGCAAATAAGATAAAGCAATAACAAAAATAATAGCAAGTATAGCCCAAGCACTACTTTGATAACCATAAGCCATACCACTTAATATCAAAGTAGCAGTACCAGTTTTAGAAGAATATGCAGTTTCAGTAACAGGTAATTTATCAATATGAGTATAATAATCAGTAATATATAAAGTAATAGAAGCTAAAACTACTCCTAAAGAAGTGGCTATAAAGAATCTAAAATCATGACCAAACCAATTAGCCCAATCAGGAGTAGTCGGAAGTACAGGTATTAAAAAGTTAATAAAGAAAGCACCAACTAAAGTAGTAAATAAAGATACCCAGAAACCCAAATTTATTGGTCTCATAGGATTAGTATCATCCTCTTTAGGATTTAAAGCCAATACACCAATAATAGCAGTAATAGCACCTAATGCTCTTACTAATAAAGGATAAAATACAAATAAAAGCATCAATTTGTCTATACTTTGATTATTTTGTAATAAAATATTTTTGAAATTCTGATCCATAAATACAACTACTCCTAAAACAATAGAAGCTACCAAAGTAACAGCATAACTTTCAAAAACATCAGCAACCATACCAGCACAATCACCAACATTATCACCTACATTATCAGCAATAACTGCAGGATTTCTTGGATCATCTTCAGGTATCCCAGCTTCTACTTTACCAACTACATCAGCACCAACATCAGCAGCTTTAGTATAAATACCACCACCAACCCGCATAAACAAAGCCCCTAAAGATCCACCAAATCCAAATCCAATAAAAACTTTAATAGCTTCTTCTTTATAAATAAAGAATAATAAAACAGCACCTAAAAGAGCCAATCCAACAGTAGCCATACCAGCAACACTACCAGCTCTAAATGCTATCTTCATAGCATTAACATAACTATTAACAGCAGCATAAGCAGTTCTTTGATTAGCTCTAACAGCTAAATACATTCCTAAAAAACCAGCAGTATATGAAAAACCTACACCTAATAAAAAAGCAAAACTAACACCTAAAGCTAAAAAAGAATTCCCAAATATTGAATTATATAGAAAAAATAAAGCTATAGCTAAGATAATAACGAATATAGACATAGTATTCAATTGTTTATTAAGATAAGCTTGAGCACCTTCCTGAATAGCAGAAGCTACTTGCTGCATCTCAGGAGTTCCAGGATCTTTTTTCATCACATTAAAAAATGTACCCAATCCAAATGCTATACTTATTATTGCTGATATTAAAATTATAAATAAATAAAGATATTCATTACTTGTTAATTTAGGTAAAGTAATGGTTGCTTCAGAAGCTAAAAATAAAATACTCTCCATACATCCTCTTTCTTTTTTCCCTATCTTTAAAAAATAGGGAGCAAGGATTATTTATATTCCGCTATCCTTGCCTAGCGGTTTTTCTTAAACTTATTATTAATATTCTTTAAATTAAATCTTACCCCTTTATAAAAAATTACTTTAATAATTTAAATTTTTTCTTAAACTTATTACTAATATTCTTTAAATTAAATCTTAACCCTTTATAAAAAAAAATACTTTAATAATTTAAATAAGGAAAAAATAAAATACTATCTAAATTAATCTATGATGGAAGAAAAAACTCAAAATGATATAACAATAAAAATACAAAAAGAATCTAAAACCCCAATTGATAATGTCTTTATTGATTTAAAAGATATAAAAAAAATAGGAAAATACAGCATTATAAAGGAATTAGATACATCAGGTGGCCAAGCAGATATATTCCTAGTAAAAGATAATAATAAAAATCAATTTATATTAAAATTATATAAAAAAAATGTAGAAATAAATGATTTAGCAATAAAAAAAATAATAGAATTATCAAAAAATTATTCTAATTATTTTATAAAAATTTATGAACTAAATTATGATCCTAATTTAAAAAGATACTATGAAATACAAGAATATGTTCAATACGGAAATTTAGAAGAATTCAATAAAAATTTTCTTAGTAAAAATCTTGATTATGAATTAATAGATAAAATAATATACAAAATAAATGAAGGGTTAAATATATTGCATAAAAATGGAATAATACATAGAGATCTTAAGCCAACAAATATACTAATAAGAGATATAAAAAAATATAACAATAAAATAATAGATTTAGATTTAATAATTACAGATTTTAATATATCCACATTAATTGACAGTAATATAACAAAAAAAATAACCCAAGATATAAAAGGTACAATAAGTTATTTAGCTCCCGAAACTTTTAGTAATATAATAAAAAAGGAATCAGATTACTGGTCGTTAGGAATTATAATTTATGAATTATTAACCAATTGTAATCCCTTTGAAAATATAAACTTAAATTTAATTATATATACTTTATTAACAAAAGGGGTAGAAATCCCCCAAAACCTACCTTTAAAATATAAAATTTTACTTAAAGGATTACTACAAATAAACCCAGATAAAAGATTTACCTATAATCAAGTAAAAGAAGTATTAACGGCTAAAACTGAACAAGAACTAAAACAAATCGAATCAAAATATTTTAATGATACAATAACTGAAACTGAAATCCCAAAACAAATAATAAAATACAATAATAAAGAATATTATTCATTAGAAAATTTATTAGCTGAATTTATAAAAGATTATAAATCATTTTTAGAGGGCTTAGAATTTTTTAAAACCCCAGAATTTAGATCCTTATTAAATCAAAAAGATCAAGAAATAATAAATAAAATATATTCATATAGAAATATTGAAGATGAAATAGCATTTAGCTTATTTTTATCTTATAAACTAAATCTTCCTTTTTCACTTTATAATGTTAATATTAACTCTCAAACAATAATAACTATAATAGATAAATACTTGGATAAAATAGAATTAAACCCAAATGAATACAAAATCCTAAACAGTATAATTAATATTTTTTATAATCAAGAAAATAATTTAGAAAAATACTATAATATTTACCTTAATACTAACTACAAAAGAGATATAGAACTAGAGAATTTTTTTACAAATTTAAACAAAATTAAAATAAAAAACATCAATAACGAAAGTATATTAAAATTCATATTAGTGCTAAGTTTAAATAATAAAGAAAAATATATAATTCCAAAACAATTAAAAAATTTCAACATTTTTAAATATATATTAGTTTCAGAAATACCTTTAATAGAGGATATAATAAAAAAAGAAGAATTAGAATACTTAAATAAAATCTATATACTACCTTATGAAGTCAAAAATTTAGAAAATTATTCTATTGCAGATTATATACAAATAGTTAATTGGTTAAAAAATAATAAAGACGATTTAATATTAAAAAAAGAACTAAATATTTCAAGAGATATTTCAATAAAAGACTATGAAATATTAAGAAAAAAATTATTACAACAAAAAATTAATCAACAAAGACAACCCTCAAAATTACAAATAAGCCAACTAGAATATAATAAATTAGTTGTATTAAATAGATTACTAATGGAAAATAATTTAATAGATAAGGAACTAAGCTATTATCTTAATAATCCCCAAAATATAAATTGGCAAATATATAGTAATCTTTACCAAAGAAATATAATAAATTTAGTTAATCACATATATTCAAAAAATAGAAGATTTAGAATCCCTTCAAGTCTTATAGTACTATCTTTTATATTTATATTTTTATGTTTATTTTTAGGAATAGGTTTTTTTGTATGTAGAAATCCTTATACTTTTTTATATATTTTTGGTTGGAATTTTGAATATTTATATTCATGTGTTTTTGCAGGAATAATTTTACTTATTTTATTTCCATTAATACTTTCTCCTTTTATAATAACAGATATCTTCTTATTTAGGGGAATAAGCAAAGAAAAAATTCAAATAGAATTAGAAAATAGAATAAACTCAGAAGCCCAAAGGTTAATTAATTATAATTATTAGCATATACATTTTTCTTTAAAACATTTAGGACAAACTTTATACCTATTAAATATAACCTCTAAATTTAAATCTAAAAAAATAGCAATTTTAACTAAATAAGTAATAATTAAATAAACTAAATTCTTAAAATTTTTTAAATCTCTTTTTTTAATAGATTTAATTAAATATAAATTACAATAGAATAAATTAAAAACAAAAAAATCAAACTTATCTAAACTACTATCAAAAAGATAAATCTCAGTTATCTTAATATTCTCTAAATTTAAGATACTGAAAATCCAGGCTAAAACATCTGATAACTCAATTATCAAATTTTCCATATTCTTTATTTTTTCATTTGAATAATTATAATTTTGTAATTCTAACATTAATTCCAAAAACTCTTCAAAATACCATAAAAAATTAATAAAATATTCCCTATTTTTATCTTTTTCAAAAAAAGAATTATAAATATTTCTTTGAAATTCCTCA
>JBMFOW010000086.1:0-6808 GCA_049969455.1 bacterium
CAAGAAGCTAAATTAAAAAAGATTCTTAATAAATTAGAAGAAATAATAAATAAAGATATTTAAAATTTTTTATTTAATAAAATTTTTTAAATTAAAAAGGGGCCTTTTTTGGTGAATAAAGTTAAAAATAATTATAAAGTATTAAAATTTGGAGGTACTAGTGTATATAATGCACATAATAACATAAAAGATATAGTTTTAAACGAATTAAAAGAAAATACTAAAATAATATTAGTTTTATCTGCTTTAAATAGAATAACTAATTTACTTTTTGATATTTCAAATTCCATAAAAAATAAAGATGAAATTAAAACAAAAAAATTAATCCAGGATTTTTATAATAAACACTTAGATTTTATAAATCAAATTTTAAAAACATCTTTAAAAGAGCAAGCTATATCAATTCTAAATGAAACTATTAATTTAATTGATAGTTACAGAAATGAAGGTTTTAATCTAACTTCAAAAGAAGAAAAAGTAATAGTAGCCCAAGGTGAAATACTATCATCTAACATATATTATTTCTATTTTCTAGAAAACGGAATTAAATGCTCATTAATTAATGCATTAGATTTCATAAAATTAAAAGAAAATAGAGAATTAGATTGGGAATTCATTGAAAATAGTTTATTAAATATTCTAAAAAATAATATAGAAGATAATTTGATAATTACCCAAGGATACATATGTAGAAATGCATTTGGAGATATTGATAACCTAGGAAGAGGAGGTAGTGATTATACTGCTTCTATTATAGGAAATATAATAAATGCAAAAGAAATTTATATATATAGTGATGTTAGTGGATTACATAATAATGATCCAAGATTTGTTAATAGAACCTATCCAATTAATTATATTAGTTTTGAAGAAGCAGCAGAGCTGGCATACTTTGGAGCTAAAGTTCTACATCCATCTACTATCTTACCTGCACATATAAAAAATATTCCTGTTATCCTAAAAAACACTTTTAACCCTTTCTCTTTTGGTACAGTTATCACTAATGAAATTCCAGTATCAGAAGGATTTAAAGCTGTTGCTGCTAAAGATAATATTACAATTATAAAAATAAAAAATTATAGAATGCTTATGGCTTACGGATATCCAAGAGCAGTCTTTGAAATCTTTGAAAGATATAAAACTCCAGTGGATATGATAACAACTTCTGAAGTATCTATTTCCGTTACTATTGATAATACAGATTATTTACAAGATATAATCAATGAATTAAGCGAAATAGCAGCTGTTGAGGTTATCCCCAATAACACTATTATCTGTATTGTAGGATATATTCCAATAAATAAATCTGGTTATTTGTTTAAAGTTTTAGAATCAATCAAGGATATCCCTATTAGAATGATATCTTATGGAAGTAGTGATTACAATATTTCATTATGCGTAGATACAATTTATAAACAACAGGTCCTACAAAAACTTAATAAAAACTTATTCGAAATTTAACTAATAAATATGTTTGAAAATAAAATAGAAAAAATAATAAAACTAAGAACTCCAGCATATTATTATGATCTAGACATCTTAAATTCTACAATAAAAGATTTATTAGAAAACTCAAAACTACTTAATAGCATAGTTTGTTATTCATTTAAAGCAAATGCCAATGATAAAATACTAAAAGAGATACAGAAATATAACTTAGGAGCAGATTGCGTTAGCTTAAATGAAATGAAAAAAGCTAAAGAATTAAACTTTAATCCAATTGTACTTGCAGGGGTAGGTAAAACTGATGAAGAACTTGAATTTGCAATTCTTAATGAAATTTTTTCAATAAATGTTGAAAGTATCCAAGAACTTAAAATTATCATAGAATTTATTCATAAACTAAATAAAAAAGCTAATATATCATTAAGGATAAATCCCAATATAGATCCATTAACTCATAAATACATAACAACTGGATTAGAAGAAAATAAATTCGGAATAAATTTTAATGAATTACCTGAAGTTATCAATACAATAGAAAACAATAAGGAAAAATTAAATTTTATAGGTCTTCATTTTCATATAGGATCTCAAATCTTAGATTTTAATGTCTTTAAAAATTATTGCCTAAAAATAAATGAAACTATTAAATATTTTGAAGAAAGAAATTTTAAAATTAAATACGTCAATGTTGGTGGAGGATTAGGTATAGACTATTATAATCCAGATAAAATACCTGATTTTAAAAACTATTTTTATACTTTTTATAGATTCTTAGATCATATAAATAGGGTTATAATTTTTGAATTAGGTAGATCAATTGTTGGACAATGTGGATCTTATTTAGTTAAAGTTTTATACATAAAAGATTCATTGAATAAAAATAAAAAAAAATTAATAGTAGATGGAGGAATGAATCACTTAATAAGACCAGCACTATATGAAGCTTTCCATCTAATCCAGAATTTATCTAAATATAAAGAAAAACCTACCTATCTTTATGATATATATGGTCCCATTTGCGAATCTACTGATTGTTTTGGAAAAAACATACCATTACCAATAACCGAAAGAAACGATATTTTAGCTATAAGAAGTGCAGGAGCATACGGAGAAGTAATGATGTCTAATTATAATCTAAAAGGATACCCTGAATTTTACTTTTCTAATGAAATTTAAAAAATAATAAAATGATTTTAGAAAAAATTTATAATTTTTTATTTTTTATATTTAGTGGTTTATGTCATCAAATATCTGAAAGATCATTTTGTGACTTAAATGGTCATCAATTTTTTGTTTGTTCTAGAGATACAGGTACATATATTGGCTTTCTTTTAAGCTTTATTATAATTTATATAATCAATAAATCATTTTATAAAAATAATTCCTTTATAGACAACTTAATAACTAACTATATAAAACCTATAATTGCATTATTTTTCTTTTATTTATTTTTATTCGGACTAGATGGTATAACAAGTTATACTAATTTAAGAGAGACAACTAATTATATAAGATACTCTACAGGATTATTTTTGGCTTCACATTTAGGATTAATTTTTAAATATTTTGAATTATCAATAAATAAGGCATTCAATGAAAATAATTTTAATAAATATAACCAAAATATTAATAAAAAACAATTTATTAATTTCATTTTGATATACAATTTATTAGTGTTATTATTTTATTTTTCTTCTCTTTTTTTATTTTTACCATATTTAATTTACATACTACCAATAGCTATATTTTTTTATTTTTACAAAATAATAAAATTAATAACAGACTTAATATATTTTCAAATAGCAGATTTAGATAATAAATTTATAAAACTATTACCACATATAATTTTTATAGTTTTAACTTTTTTATTATTATTTTTCTTATTTTTAGTAGGATATTTAAAACAATTTTCTATTATAGAAATTTATCATAAGTTAAAATAATGTATTTATACAATAAAAAATTAATAAGAGAATTTATAGAAGATAAAAATAACTTAAAAAAAATAAATAAAATATATATATCAAAATCTATTCAAAATAATCCATTAATAAAAAAGATTATTTATATTTTAAAACAAAATGAAGTACCAATTAATATCCTAGATCCTGAAATTTTTAATAAGAAATTTAGTTTTTTAGATCATCAATCAATAGTATTAGAATACTCGGATTTTTTATATAGCAATTTAGAAGAAATAGAAAAAAATATTAATAAAGTAAAATTACCAATAATAATTTTAGGGTATAAAATAAAAGATCCAAGGAATTTAGGAGCCTTAATGAGAGTATGTTATGCATTTGATATAGCCGGAATACTTATACCTAACAAAGACTCAGTTAATGTAAATGATACAGTTATCCAAGCTTCAAGAAATTCTAAAATTAAAATCCATAGATTCCAAAGCATAACTAAAATTATTAACCATTTCATTTCAAAAAAATATAACATAATTATATTAGATAAAAGTGGAGAAAATAAATTACATAAATTAGATTATAACTTTATATTACCAAAAAGTTTAGTAATAATTGGAGGAGAAATTGGTGTAAATAAGGAAATAATAAAAAATATAATTAATTTAAAAACAGTTTCAATTGAAATATACAACATAGAAAGTCTTAATTTAACAAATGCAGCCTCTATTTTTTTATATCACTTCTTTAGCAAAAAAAAACAATTTAATTTAAATTATTAAATTTAAATTAAAAGATTTTATTTTCCAAAAAGCAAATAAGATAAAATAAAATTAAGAATAAAAATCATAATAATAGAGTACATAACAGCCTTGGTAGTAGCCACACCTACACCTGCAGAATTTTTTTCACTTTTTATTCCCTCTATACTACAGATTAACACAATAGTAATAGCAAATACCATTGATTTTAAAATACCAGCAAATATATCATAAGGTTCTAGGAATCTTTCAATAGAAGAAGTATAAACTTTATAAGAGATCCCTGCATAAATATTAGCCATAAAATATCCACCAGCTGTTCCTGAAATTACAGATATCAAAGTAATAATAGGTTGGGATATTAAGAGAGCTATTAACCTAGGAGTTATTAAATAACTAGAAATATTAGCTCCCATAGTTTTTAAAGCATCGATTTGATCAGTAGCGTTCATAGTTGCTATTTCAGCAGCAATAGCAGCTCCACTTCTTCCTATTATTACTATAGCACTAAGCATAGGCCCAAATTCTCTTGCCATAGCAACCGCTACCCCTCCACCTACCATATCCCCAACTCCATACCTAACAGCTTCCTTCGCTAATTCTAAAGATATAACCATACCTGAAAAAGTTATAGTTAATACTACTATAAATAGTGCATTATACCCTAAATGGACTATATAATAAGGAATATACTCAAAAGGAAAATCTAATTTAAAAATACTTTTAATTAAATCTTTAAAAATAAAATAAACTATTCCAATATACTCTAAAAAAAATAACACATTCATTAATTTTAAAATTAAATAACGTTAATTAAATTCCTTTAGAATTAAATTTTTTTAAATAAAGAATTAAACTAAAATTTCAAATAAAAAAGTAAGTTTAAATAAAAAAATAAAAGGGAGAGAAAGCCTCTTCCCTCCCTTTTATAAATTTCTACTTTAATTTTTTTAGAATAGCTTCTTAAATATTTTTCCAACTCCCTTAGAGAAACCACCTATTCCATCAGCAACTGCTCCAAAAAATCCGCCAGCCACTTTACCAACAAATCCACCTATGGCTTTACCTAGAAAACTACCACCAATACTACCAACAACGCTACCTAATATACCACCTATAATAGTACCAACTCCAGGGAATATAGCAGTTCCTATAGCTGCCCCAATAGCTCCACCTGCTTGCCAACCTACCAATCCACCTGCTACTCCTCCTGCTGCTCCACCAACACCCTGACCTATAGCCATACCATAATCAGTAAATGTTGGTGGTTGAATTGGTGGGAATCCAGGGAATGGCATTGGTCTTGGAAATGGCATTGGCCCACAAATTGGCCCAGGGAATCCTATTGGACCACCATTTGGAGGGAATCCTATTGGACCACCAACTGGTGGGAATCCTACTGGGCCACCTATCATTGGACCACCAAAAATAGGTGGTTGGTAACCATAACCTCCTTGTTGTGCTTGCAATAATTGTAATAACATCATTATTAGCTGCATTATAATAAATGGTGGGATTTGAGGTTGAGGATAACCACCAAAATAATTGTTTACTATTGTGACATTATTATTATAAATTGGACCTATTCCCCCAAAGTTTTGAATACCTATTGGAAACATATTTTATACACCTCCTATTTTTTTATTTTTTATTTTTTTAGTTTCAATATATATATAATCGTTTTTTTTTAAACTAAACAATTTTTGGATATTTTTTAACATTTTTTTTACAATTTTAGTTTTTTATTTTTTTAGAGGTTAAAAAGAGTTATTTTTGAAATAATATAAATATAAGGGGTTGTAGCTCAAAAGGATAGAGCGTTGCCCTCCTAAGGCAAAGGTTGCCGGTTCGATTCCGGCCAACCCCACTAACTAATCTTTACTATATACTTCAAATATTTTAAAACCCAATAATTAATTAACGATAAAAACAATCCATTTATTATTAAAAATATTAAATACAACTTTAAATTAATAAAAAATAAAAAAACATTAATAATTGATAATATAAATACTAAAATAATAAAAAAGATTTTTAATTTTTTACTATTACTTTCTAAGTAATCTTTTAAAATTTCTAAAACTTTTGATGAAATAAAACTATTTATCTTGAAGTTAATATCTTTTAAATATCCTATTTTACTCAATTTATCTAAATTTGTTATATCTAATAAATCTTTTTTTAAATTTTGATAAACAAAATAAATAAGTTTTTCATAAGAATCATTTTTATACAATTTATTAAATATATTAACTATCTTTCTTAAATTTTGTTGATCCAATATTTCAATAAACCTAACAATAACTACCTTAAGATAATAAAGCTCTTTATCATCAAAATTATTTTTTTTCTTTATATCCTTTTCTTTATTATCTATTACACTAAATAAATCAAAAAGTAAATTAGCTTTATAATAATTAATTAAATCTAAATCTAAAGGGATAAAAATAAAAACATTTTTTAAAAATTCAATTAACTTTAGATTATTAATATTTTTTTCTTTTAATTTCATACTTAAATATTCATGTATATCAATAACATCTTGAGAATAAACAATATCACTTTTAACTTCAATTTTTTTAACTAAATTAAGCTCTAAAAATTCTTTATTTTTAATTTCATTAACGTTTTTAAAGTCAATATTTTGTTTTTCTTGATCTTTTTTTATATCTTCTATTTTAGTTT
>JBMFOW010000087.1:0-6670 GCA_049969455.1 bacterium
AATCTTTAGAAATAAATATTTCAAAATTATCCTTAGAAGCACCAATTATTGATTTATAAATCCCCAATTCTTTTTTCTTATTTTTTTCAATAGCTTGAGTATAAAAATTAACTAATATTTTATATAAATCTTTTAAATCAATTTCTTTTAAATTTAATTTATGAATTCCACTTATATAATAATAAAAATCAAAATCAAAATTTGGCAAAAGAAAATTTAAATAATTATATATATATTCTTTTATTTTATAAAGTATCTCAATACGTTTTAAAGAAATAAAACTAGAATAGTTTACAATATTTTCATTTAAAATATCCAACATTTCATAATCAATATTTTTAGTAACTTTAAATTCATTTAATAATTTATTTTTATTAAAAATAGACTTTTTATAGTTAATAAGAGAATCATAATAATCCTTGAAAAAAAGAATTAAAAATCTATCTAAAAAATCTCTCTTAACAGAAGGTTCACTACTAACTAATAGGATATCCTTTAAACTAAGATATATAATAAAAAAATTTTTTCTTAATTCTTCATACTTCTTTATTTTTTTTTCATTTAAAAAAAAAACTTCACTAATTTCTGATTTTCTAATTTTTTGACAATAACCTTTAGATTATGTTTTACATTATCTTTAATAACAGTTGCATAAATATTACAAAAACTAGCACCAAAATTTATAATATTTTCAGGAGATATACCAGTTAATATTAGATTAATAGCTTCTAATATTGTAGTTTTTCCTGAAGAATTATATCCAAATATAATATTTATACCCTCATTAAATTTAAAATTAATCTCTTGGAATAATCTATAGTTAATTAATTCTAAAAAACTGATATACATTAGTTATCATTAAAAAATAATTCATCAAATTCGTCGTCTTCAAAAGGTTTAGATATTCTCTTAGAATAATTAGTATTAGTAGATCTATGATCAGTAGGTTTATATTCCTGATTTTTCTTGAATTCTTTAGGTAAATCCTTAGGTTGTTCTTTAAAAGAAGATTTAGGATTAACAGTAAAAGAATCTTCTTCTTGGAATTCATCAAAATTTAAATCTTGTTCAAAATCAATTTCTTCCTCTTCATATGGTTTCTTAAATTTTGTAGATTTGGATTCTTTATGATCAAATTTAGTTTCCGTTTTTAAGTCTTTGTAATCGGTTTTATATTCTTTAGGTTCTGTTTTATCGGATACGTTATCACTTTCAGGTTTTTTATCAAGCATTTTCATATTTTCCATAATTATTTCAAAACTTTTAGATTTAGTTCCATCATTTCTTTCAAATACTCTAGTTTGTAATCTACCTTCTATCATTACTAACCGTCCCTTTTTTAGATACTTATTAGATATTTCTGCTAATTTTTCAAAACCAACAATATCAAAATAATCAGTACCTTCAGAAAACCTATCAACTGCTAAAGTAAAAGAAACAACAGCCTTTCCCTGAGGACTATATTTTAAAACAGGATCTGCTGTTAACCTACCTATTAATATAACCTTATTAAACACTAAAAAATAACCTCCTAATTTATTTAATTAGTAATCTTTAACCTAAACAAAATTAAAGTAAATATCATTTAATTATTATATAATCCAATAATTATTTCCAAAAAATAATTTTGTTTTAATATTTTAATTTATATTATTTTTTATTTTTTATAATCTAATTATTACTTATAAAGTATAGTTAGATTTTTTTACCTATTTTTTATATTAATCTAAAATTTTGTTTATATTTAAAAAAGATAGATTATGGTTTTCTACCCCACTTAGCTTCAAATTCTTGAGGAGATAATTTATAATAATCTCTATTTATTTCAATATATTTTTTAAGATTTTCAGGTACATCTTCTTCAGCGTAAATAGCACTAACAGGGCAAACACTTTCACATGCACCACAATCTATACAAACATCAGGATTAATATATAATTGTATTTCTCCTTTATCTTCACTTTCAGTGGGATGAATACTATCAACTGGACAAACACTTACACAAGATCTATCCTTAGCACCTATACAAGCTTCTGTTATAACTCTTGGCATAATATTTACACCCTCCTTTTGTTTTTTTATTTAATTAATTTTATTTCTGTTATTCAATAAGAATAGCCCAACTTTCTTTAGTTATTATATATATATTATTATTAATTAATTTTATTTTTCCTTCATTTAAATACCCTAAATAAGTTTTAAATAAATCACCTGTTTTAATATCAAAAACCCTAAAATTACCAATCTCATCTAGTAAAAATAATTTATCTGATTTTATTAACTTATTATTAAAATATCTTTTTAAGTAAATAATATTATTAAGTTTTAATAATTCTATAAAGTTTGGTTTATCTAAAGTTATTAACTTAGATGGTATATCAACAGCAATAAAACTTTCTAAAATTAGAATTAATTTATCTTCATAAAACAATATATCTAATATATATTCATTAACACAAACAAATATAATTTTTTCCCATTCATTAAAATCTTCTATTTTTCCAAGTATAATTAAATTACTAACTAAAAATAAATCCAAATTATGTTTTAATTTTTTATTTACTTTAAACAAATTTACAAAATTTAAATAATATGTTTCTAAATTAAGATAATATAATTTATTAATAGAATAAATAAAAACATCATTATTAACCTTAAAAACATTTAAAATATTATCTAAATTCAAATCAAAATTATTAACTAATTTAATTTTTGTTCCTAAATTATCAAAGCTAATTTCAAAATGATAAATAATATTCCCTCTTAAAATTTTAAGATAAAACTTCTTGTTATCAAATATATTATCAAATAATTTAAAATCCAAAATATTAGAATTGATTAATAAATTTCTATAAAAATCTGATACATTTTTAAAAACTACTTCATTAACTAAGTTAAGAGATAAATCAAAACTATTTATTTCATACTTCTTTAAAATAATATCATCATTATCAATATAAAAAGAATAAATTAAATTATTATCAAAATAATTTACATCTGAAATACTATAGCTATCATTTAAATTAATTAACTTTAAATCATTTTCATTATTATTTTCTAAATTATTTTTATTTAAATTTAAGAAATATATTTTATTTTGATAATAAAAAAATACTTTATTATCAACAAATAATATTGGTTTTCTTAGAATATTTTCTTCCTTAATATATATTGTTTTAATATCCTTAACTAAACATTTAGGATAATCTTCTTCTAAAGATAATTCAAATTCTTCATAATAATAACTATCATTAAATTTAAAAAATATTAAATTACCTATATTAGAGATAATTTTTGTTTTTTTATAATCAAAATCAGAGCTATTAAATAAAACAGGATAAAAATAAATATTTTTATTATCTAAAATAGCAAAAATTGGAATATCAAAAAATATAAAATAAAATTCATTATATTTATTTACAGAAATTAAGTTAAAACTAAATATATTATTAACATTATCATCTTTTACTAAAATTTTGTTTAATTCTTCAAAAGAGATATTATTCTCAAACATATCTTGATTTTTACTTTCAGCAATTTCAGTTAATAACAATTTTTGATTAAATTTTAAGACAATTTCATTAGATAAAGTATTTTCAAATATATTTTTAAAATTAACAATACTTTTTTCAAAAATAACTAAAATCTCAAAATTATTAATAATTTTTAGTTTAACAAAATAATCTTTAAATCCAAAATCTTTTATTTTATTAAATTTTAAATTATCCACATCAAAAAAAACTAAATAATTATCAATTATTAAATAATAATTATTTTTATAAAATAAGATACCATTAAGTTTTTCAAATAAATCGCTATTTATTTCATAAAAATCTTTTGATAATTCAAAAAATGAACACTTTCTTGTTGAAGTATCATTTAAATTATTTAAATTATTTATAATATATATCCAATTATCCAAGAAAATAAAAATCTTATTTTTTACAAAAAAATATCTAATATTCATCAAATTTTTATGATAAAAATTATCTAAAAAAATAGAATTAATAAATTCCAATTCTTTATTATTATTAATTTCAAAGATAAATAAAAAACCTTTTTTAGTAATAAAAAATATACGATTATCAATTAAAAATGAACAAGTTACATTATTTAATTCTAAATAATTAGCTTTTAAAATATCTTCTTCTTTATAAATAAAATTTTTAGCATTAATATCATAAATCCCTTTATCTGTCAAAATAATTGGATTATTTATATTATAATCCTGATTTAATAAATCATTATTTATAAAATACAAAAACTTAAAATCTAAATAATCAAAATTATTTAATAATAAATCATACTCATTATCTATTAATTTTAAATAAACATTTAACAAATATATACCTTTTATAAAATTTTTAATTAACAAATTAGCTTCAAATAAATTTTCTTTTATTTTTTTTAGATTAACTATTTTTACAAATTCAAAAAAAACATCTTCTTCTTTTTCAAAAATAATTACTTTAAAAGAATAAACTTGATTATTATTTTTATTTAAAATATGAACAACTAAGTCTTTAGAAAGAATTAATAAAAAATCTTGATCAATATATAAATCAATAACACTATTAATAGAATCCAAGTTATAAATCTTAGATATAATGATTTTAGAGATTTTAGTAATCATAAGGTAATATCGAGGTGGCCGGACTTGAACCGGCGACCTCAGGCCCCCCATGCCTGCGCTCTGCCAAGCTGAGCTACACCCCGACTATTTTATTATTATATTATCTCTTTTTTATAATTACCCTTTATATTCACTAACTTCAAAATTTTATTCAAAATCTTATATAAAACAAAAAATGTAAATATAATAATTATTAATGCAAAAAGGATAGAAAAGCCCAAAAATAAAGTAGAAAAAACAATTTTAATTATAACAAGTAAATCCTCTAAAAAACTTATAAAAATATTAAAAACTCCAAAAGTAGTAGCACTAGAGGTCAGTCTAACTACGTTCTTATAACCAACACCAGATGTAGTTAAAAACAAAGATAGACTAAAACTAATTAAAAATAATTGCCAATCACTTAAATTCAATACATTTAATAAATTATAATTCAATATAAATGCAAAAACAGGTTTTATAAAAACTAAAACATTATCTAAGAAATTATCTATAGCAGGTATCTTATCAGCTAATAATTCCAAAATAGTAGCTATTATAAAAACTAATAATACTTTATCATCCGTTATGAAATTATAAAATGAAGAACTATAAATATTAAGTTTGATTAAATTAAATTTAGCTAATAAAGCAAAAGTGGTAATAGGTAAAAAAGTTCTTAAGCCTGTTAAAGCAGATAAAATAATAGCAAATGAAACAATAAAAATTATATCCCAAAAGTTCATAATTTTAATCCCCTCCTATTTATTATACTTTAAGATAAACACCATACTCTAAATTACGCAGCTGTAATATTGTGTTACTTTAGATAAATTTGAACACTCATAAGTCTTATTTATTAACTAAAAATAACCTTATACTCTCTATTCTCTTTTTCTCTTATATATACTATAGCAAAATAGCAAAGCTAATTCTAATTCTTTACTTTTTATACTCCCATCTCATAGATACCAGTTTTTTAAAAATCAAATTTTTCTATAAATTATTTAATAAAAATTATATTTAATAAAAATTATCATAAATTAATTTCATAATCTTAGGAGTAATTCCAAAATTATCTAAAAGTTCAATTAAATGATATAATTTAAAAACAATAAACATTAACTTCTTTTTTATTGAATTATTTGTTTTAGACACTTGAATTACTTCTTCTAAAGGTTTTCCATTTATATCATTTATACCTAAACTTTTTAATTCTTTAATTAATTCCTGTTTTTCATTTTCAGTATTTACATTAATGTATTTTAAATAATTAATTGGAGCTATATCCTTAATTAAAACTTCGCCAACAAAAGTTGCATTTAATTTATCCAAAGGTACCCTATTTCTTAAATCATTTAAAGTATCCCCCCATCTATCAGTATCATGAATAATATATTTGCTATCTTTTAAAATACTAAGATCAAATACTAAATCATCTTCATCATTATATTTAGACAACCTAAAAAATACAAAATCACTACCACCAACTAATTCATCATAACGTCCAATACCTTGAGGAAAATTATCCATTAATTCTTTTCTAATTTCCTTTGAAACTAATCCTCCAGTTTTTAATATACTAGCTATTATATAAGCTTTCTCTTTCAAATTCCTTACATTATAAAGCTTGTGTGTAAGATAATACTTATTGGATAAATCATTCATAACGAAAGGATGTATTCTTAAGTTATATGAAGATATAACGAAAGGATGTACTCATAAGTTAAATAAAGATATAACGAAAGGATGTATTCCTAAGTTATTTTCTTTTATATTATCAGAATAATTAGTTATTGTATAGTATTTTTTTCAAAAGAATTAAGTGAACTACCTCGCATCACAGATACAAAGCTTCAGGTGAGCTTGGACACCCTATTGTGTCCCTTATAACGAGGAAATGTATTTTCCGATGTTATATGCTAATATAACGAGTGATGTATTCACGAGTTATATGTAATATAACGAGGACTGTATGCCTGAGTTATATGTAATATATTTCATATAACTCGAGCTTACAGCTCTCGTTATAACGAAGGCTGTATGCCTGAGTTATAT
>JBMFOW010000088.1:0-6557 GCA_049969455.1 bacterium
AAAAAATATGATCGTTTTTGATAAAAATAACTATAATTTATTTAGAAATAAATTAGCTTATTACTGAAATTATATTATTAAAGATTTTATAAAATTTGATTTTTATAAAATTTGATATAGTTCTAAGACTTTTTGATCTAATTCTATTTGTATTAGTTCTAATTTTTGTTGAGCTTGTTTATCAGTTATTTTTCCTAAAAACTTTTGCTTTTGTATAGAAACAGCACGATTAAATATATCCTCAAATTCCTTTAGTTGATTATCATTAGGAATAACAATCGGAAACTCCTTAGCATCACCGGTAGTTAAATGAACAGTAACATTTAAAAAAGTATTTTTGTAGTTAGCTAACAGGGAGGAGTTTAATAAACAAACTAAAAAGTAATCAGGAACTAATTCAGGAATAATTGAAGTGAAAGTCATTGCTTCTGTGGAATGAACTGTTTTTTCTTTAATTCTACATATTATTTTATCACCAGTAACATTATTCCAACAGAAACCTTCCTTAAAATAAAATTGTTGATTTCTTACAACTGGCATTCCTTCCCCTTTTTTACCTGAATTTTTCTTTAAGAAACTCACATTCTCAATACTCCAATCTATATAGTAAGGAGTGGGGGCATACCATCTGTTTCCTTCTTTATCCCCCTTATCATATGGTACAAAAGTTCGCTTACCTTTTATCCCATTCAATTTTTCATATTCAGTTAAAGAATCTACATCAGCTATCTCTTCATAACTTACAATCCTATATAACCAACCTCTACCAAATATATCTCTACCATATTCCTTTTTAATATTATCAAAAAGTTCTCTAATCTCTATTTCAGTTAAATTATCCAAAAACTTTTTAGCTTCTAATTTATTAGTTATCTTATATTTTTTACAAAATTCAGTAGCTAATAAAAGTTTTTCTGGTCTTTCTGTTCTTACTTTTTCTGCCCACTTTGTCCCTTCTAAAACCCCTACATATTTACCATTATCTCCAGTAGCTAACCCTTGACCACCCTCAGTAATTAGACCTAAAATAGTTATATCACCAGGTTTAAGATTTTTTCTATACTTATCTAACTCTCTTTTGTATTTTTCAATATTTTTGCTTGTAGAAATTTTATCCCAATATTCATCAATAAGAATCTTAACATGTTTAGCAATTTTCTCATATATTTTCAAATTAAAATCTGTAGGTAAAAAGAAAACATTATTAACGACATTTTTATAAACCTCTATATTCACTTTATATTCTTTTCTATTATTCCAACCATCTCTTACATCAATAAAATCAATAAAATATTTATTATTATTGTTAAAATTCTTAGGTAATTTTTGAACAATAACAATACAAGTATCTACAACAACATTTTCAAAAGGATTAGCAGTATCAACAATCTTGATTAATCTATTTTTTAGTAATAACTCTCTTAAATTTTTTTTAGTTTGGATAGTCCAAAAAGTTTTAGAGGATATATAAGCTAATATACCATAATCTTTAATTAATTCAATTCCTTTAAAATAGAAATGATTGTAAAGATCATCGGCAAAATTAAACTCCTTAGTTAAGATTTCTTTATACTTTTCATCAACTCCCTTAGTTGAAACATAAGGTGGATTAGCTATAACAATATCAAATTTATCATCAATCCCAAACATCCATTCAATATCAAACCAATTAGCACTACTTAGCTGATCAAATACATCAAACTCCATTATCTTCTTTATCGTTTGATCACTATATCCTACTTTTATTAATTCTTCTTTCATCTTTTCCTTTATTTCCTTTGATTTTTTCTCTATTTTTACTTTCTCCTGTCTTGTCTTTATATTATAATACTTCTTATATAACTCTTTTAACTCTATCTTCAACTTCTTTAAGTTCTCTGTTATAAATATTGATTCACTTTTCTTTTCTAAACTTATTAAACTATTTGCACATACAAACTTCGTTTCAAAATTAGGTAACGGTCTTATACCTAAATTCTCTTTACTCCTATCTACCTTCTGATCTATTAATAACGTTAAGAAAAACCTTAACTTACATATCTGTATCGCTATATTCTGTATATCCACTCCATATATACAATCTTCTATTAAATATAACTTCCTCGCAAAATCCGCATAATTCAATTTTTCATTAAATACCTCCTCTATATCTTTTATCCTCTCTTTTTTAAATTTTTCATCTTCTATATCCTTTATCTCCTCTATCTCTTTTACTGCTTTCTCTAACTGTATATCCTTCCATAACTCATTATCACTATCTATTCTTTCTAAAATATAAACTAATTTATGTAATACTCCTACAGGGAAAGCTCCTGAACCTACTGCTGGATCTAACACTTTTAACTTATCTATTGCCTCTACTATTTCTTTCCTTTCCTCTTTACTAAATAAACTCTCTATATTTTCTGTATCATTTAAATATACTAATTTCTTTATTCTCTCTTCTTCTATCCTTGTATTTGTTTTTAAATATTCTATTATTGACTCTTCTACCATAAAATCTACTATTTCTTTTGGTGTATAATAAGATCCTGTTGATTTTCTTGCTGTACTTTTTGTCTCTTCATTATATGAAGCTAATAAGTTTTCAAATATATGTCCTAATAATTCTGGATCTAATGCTACATCTATATCCATAACACTATTCTCATCTACTGTCCAGTTATAATCTTTTAAAATATTTATTATTCCTCTTACCTTAACCTCTCTTGGTTTCTCATAAAAACTTTTTATTCTAATTAATTTATAATCCGAAAAGAAAAACTCATCTGCTATCTTTGCTCTATCATTTTCTCTACGTGTAAATCCATCTATAAATACATAATCTTTACTTCCATCTTCTTTTATTACTTCTCTATCTAAGCATTCAAACAATCCTCCATTTACAAATGGTATATCTTCATATAATTTCATAAATTCTTGAATATCAATATTTAAGAATTTTTCATATCTAAATAGATTTCTAACTCCAAAGTTAGATTTATTAATAGGATAACCTTTATCTTGAGCCCATCCTCTTTCTTTTATTGGTCTATTCAATGTAGCAAAAAATAAGTTCTGTAAAATTACATTATAATAATAATTTCCTTTTTTAAAATCTTTTACAATTTTAGATAATTCATTATCATCAAATAATACTTCATTAACTAATCCTTTTTGTTTTAAAAACCATACAAAGATTAAACGAGTAATTAATCTTATAAGATTTTCTTCTTTTCTTGAATTATTCCCAAATTGTACATCATTACTTTCTAAAGCCCAAGCATACCAATATTCTATTTCTGTATAAAATTCCTTTGTTAAAGGTTGTATAGAAAAAGCATTAATTATATTCTTTAAAGTATCAAATTTCGCTTCTGATAATTGTTTTCTAAATGTCTTATTTAGCTTATCTCTTTGAACATAATAAGTATATCTTTTATAATAAGAGAATTCAGTTTTATTTATATCATAAGTTCTAAAGACTAAAGAGAATCTAAAGTTTTTATTATCATCATAGAAAACAAAGAATCCAGCATCAATAAATCCATTTTTTAAAATAGTTTTAGCTAATTCAAATTGTTTTTTCTTACTACTTCTTTCTGATAACTCAAAATTAGTTTTTATAGCAAAAACTTGGAATTCTTTAGCATCTGGTAAATTGAATTTAGAAACATAAACAATATTATCAAAATCTTGGAATTTAGTATCATTAGGTATATTAATATTATCTAAATGAGCATCGTTTCTTTTTAAACTAATGAATTCTTGAAGATTCTTAATAGAAAAATCCTTAATTAAATTCTCTAAAGCTTCATTAATTATTGCCTGCATATTTATTTTAAGTGATTTAAATAATCATCTAGGTTAAAGATAAAGAATGGCCAATATCTAGTTGAGATTTGATTAATTATATCTTTATAAAATAATACTTTATTATTTAATTCTAAAATTAAATCTTTTAAATAAGATATATCTGGATTTAATTTTTCTTTAATTAATTGATTGATTTTTTCTAATTCTTTAGTTAGTTCTTTTTTTATTTTTCTATTATTAGGATTAGAAATTTCTTTTATTAAGAATTGCTTATGATTTATTAATTCTTTATCAATTTTATTATTAATTAATTGAATAGCATTATAAATTTTATTGTATATATCATTAAACTCTTGGGATAAAAAATTAGGAAAAAGTTCTAAATAATTTTTAAGTTTTTCAAAAATTTTAGATAAATTTTCTATGTTATAATTTAAAGCAGAAATAAAACCATTTAAGATACTTAAAAAGTTATCTAATAAATAACCTAAATTAGTAATTTCATTGTAATTAAATGGATATAAAGTAATTGTTATGATTTCAGATTTTAATATTTTCGGTTTTCTTATATAGTTTAGATAATAATTAAAAATTAGATAATCTGAAATGAAAGTATAATAAGCACTACCAATTCCTAATACATCAATATTAGAAAAATAAATTCTTCTAAATATAGCCCATAAAACTGCTTTAGATCTAATTAAATTTAATACACTCTCTTCTTTTATATCAAGATATTTTTTTTCATTATCTTTTATATAAAAAACTCTATTATAATTATCAACATGTAAAGTTTTTCTAAAACCTTGAGAATTAATAATCCAAAATGGTAACTCATCAATTTCAATTTTTCTAACAGTTTTTATATTATTTAAATATAAAATCTCAACAGCTTCATTGTATAAATTATTTAAATCTTTATAATTTTTTAAATAATCATAAAATATTTTTTGAAATTCATTAGTTTTTGATATATCACTAACTAATTTAAAATCAATATCATTAATTTTTTTGTTAAAAAATTCAAAATACTTATTAATAATAAAATAAATAAAATCAGAAAACTTAAAAATTTCACTTTTCCTTAAATCAATTGAAGATAGTAAATCAATAAAATAGCAAATGTTATTACTAAAATCAGTTTTACTAAAAAAATTCTTAAAATTTATATTAATCTCTTTTAATTGATTAATTAAAATATATATAAAATTTTTTAAATAATCTGTAGATATTGTTTCATAAGGTAAATCTAATTCAATAGTTTTATTTAATAAGTTAATATTGAATTTATCAGAATCATTAAAGATGAATAGTTTTTTATTAAGATTAGATTTAAATAAATGTATCAATTTAATAAAAGTACCTGGGTAAAGTAAATTAGGTTGATGAGAAGTAACTATATTAATATTATCATTTAATTCATTAAATACCAAAATTTCTTTAAAAACTAATTCTTTGTCATTGGGAATATAAATTTGATTGAGTAGATCTAAATATTTAGATAAATATTTTTCATTAATTTTGTATATTTTCACTTTAGTATTTTAGAATTTTTAAGATTTTTATTAATATAAGATTTTTATTAATATAGGCCGATCATTTCTTTGATATAATCTTCAGCCATTTCCATTGGGTTATATGGAGGATCCCAAACTACATTTACACTAACTTTATTAAATCCTTTATATCCTTTAACTACTTCTTCTATTTGATTTAGTATTGCATCTCCCCAAGGACAATATGGTGTTGTTAATGTAACATCTATTTCCATTTCTTTTTTTTCTAAATCATATCTTATATCATAAACTAACCCTAAATCCACTATACTTAGTCCTAGTTCTGGATCTTGTATCGGAACTAAAAGATCTAAGACATCTTTTACTATTGGATCATCTAAGTTTTTTAAATCTCTTCTCATTTTTTCACACTCCCTCTTTTAAGACTCTCTATTTTTATTATTAATCATTAATTATTTTTTTACCTTTTTTATTAAATATAATTTTCTTAAATTATAAAAAATAACGTTCTCTGAAATAAAAATATTAAAAGGAAATAAAAATATTAAAAATCAAAAAATAAGTGAAAATTATTTTGTAAAATTGGGTATTTTTAATGATTAAAAAGAAAAATTTATTTAATAAGAGAGTTAGGTTTGTAAAGGATTTGATTAAGCTATAAGACCATCTTCTGGATCATTTGGACAACTTGGACAATCTTTTGATAATAGGATATACCCATCTTCTGGATCATCTGGGCAGTTTGGACAATCTTTTGATAATAAAATATATCCATCTTCTGGATCATCTGGACAACTTGGGCAATCTTTAGCTATTAATGAATGAGAATCTCCGTTACTTGGATCATCTGGATTACAAGGACAAGAAGCAAAAGCATTATATGAAAACAATATAGTTGATAAAGCTGCTAATGAAAGAACTAATCTTAAAGTTTTCAGATAAAAGCACCTCCTTATATATTAGTTTTTATAAAAATAGAAGATAGTGGGAAATAGATATAAGATAAAAATAAAAAGATATTAAAATTTCCTAACCCTCCCACTGCATTAAAAATATCCTTTATTTTTTATACTATCCCTTTTTTAGTTTTTTAACTAATTTAAAAATATTTTTTTAATTTTCTTGACTTTTATCAATTAATTTAAATTTAATTTTTATTTTTATGTATAAAAAAGCAGGATTTTTTTTTTTTTTTTTTGAATAATATAAGCAATAAAAGGAGGTGAAAAAATGAAAAAAAATATA
>JBMFOW010000089.1:0-6531 GCA_049969455.1 bacterium
AAAAATTAAAAAAAAGAAAAGGAAAAAATTTAAAAAATTAAGAGAGAATAAAATTAAGTAAGTATTTAACAAAAAAATTTTTTTAATAAAAATGAAAAAATTAAAATTTTATAATATTTTTATTAATTTTTTTACTAAAATTATAAAGGACAGTTTTTTTAGATTTTTAATAATAATAATATATGGAAGTAGCATTTTTAGGTGAAGGTATAACAGCTTTGTCTGCAGCATTTTTAATTAAAAAATATTTTCCTAATTATAAAATCTATATAATAGGTAAAAACTTGGGAGGAAAAATTAAAACAGAAATTCTTGAATTTAATAATAAAAAATATTTTATAGAACTTGGACCTGATTCTTTAGTATATAATGAAAAATTTCAAGAAATTAATAATGAATTTAATCTGGATAAACTAAATATTATTTTCTCTAATAATAATCCTAATTATATTTTTTATAACAATAAAATATATAAAATACCGGATAGTATATTAGATTTTGTTTTGTCTAATTTAATTTCTTTTAGCTCAAAGTTACAGTTTATTTTAGATTTATTTAAAGAAATAAAATATGATCAAAATGATACTTTAAGAACTTTTTGTGAAAAAAATTTTAATAGTGAATTTAATGAAAAGGTTTTATATCCTTTGTTTTCTAATGTATTTTCTACTGATGTAGAAAAACTTAGTATAATCCCTTTAATACCTTATTTAAAAAATATAAAAAAAAATATTCTTAAAAATTCAAGAACTAGATTTTTTAACTTAAAAAATGGACTGGGTTCTTTAGTAAAATACTTTTATAATTATTTAATTCAAAATGATACTGAATTTATTAATGAAAATTTAGTATATTTTGATATTGATAAAAATATTAAGAAAACAAATGATAAAAATTATATCTTAAAAACTGATAGTAATAATATAGTAGTTTCTAAAGTATTTTTTACTTTACCTAGCTTTAATTTAAATGAAGTAATAATTAATTCTATAAATCAATCTAAAAATTTAGTTCAAAATATAGAAATTTTAACATTATTAAAGGAGCTAAGTAATTTAATAAAAAATATTTCTTATCATAGTTCTTTTATTTATATTTTGGTTTTTAATAAAAAACTAAATTTTAAAGGAAATGGATTACTATTTAATCGACATCATTTGTTTAAAGCTATTTCATTCTTTAATAAAAAATGGAATAATATTATTGATTATCCTATTGATAATTCTAATTTTGAGTTTATAAGAATTTTTTTTAAATATAATTTTAATGAAGATTTAGATTTTCTTTTAAAAGAATTGTTAAAATAGAGCTATTTAAAGATATTAAATTAGAAGATATTGTGTATAGTGAATATATATCTTGGGAAAAATCTATATTAACTAATAGTATTGATTTGTTTAGAGTTTCTAAAGAAATACAAGAAAATGTAACTAAATTAAAAAAACATAATATCTTTATATTAGCTAATTTTATAAAAGGAAGTTCTATTATAGATAGATTATATAATTCTATTAATTTTGTAAATGAATTAAAAAATAAATATTGACATATAACTTGGCCATACATCCTTCGTTATGAAGAAAGTAAATTAAAAAAATGTAAAAGGGGAGTGTAAAAATTATGATTATTAAAAGAAGCAGTGGAATTTTATTTCCGATCTTTTCTTTTACTTCTTGTGATGAATTTGATTTATTTATTGGGGATTTTAGCATTATATATAAGACTAATTTTATTGATTTTATAAAGAAATTAGGGTTTTCTAAAATTCAGATTTTACCGATTAATCCTGTAGATAATTTATCTTTTTCTCCTTATAGTAGCTACTCTGCTTTTGCTGGTAATCCATACTTTATTAGCATATATAAATTAATTCAAGATAATTTGATTTCTTATGAACAAGTTAAAAGCATTTTTTATGAAACTATTAATAAATATTCAATTGATTTAAAAAATTTAGCTTTAGATAAAGTTTATTATAACTTCGCTTTTGAATTTAAAGATAAAATATTAAGATTAACCTTTAATAATTTTAAAAATTCTACTTTAAAAATTAAGATAGAATTTGAAATTGATAATTTTATTTATCAAAATAAATATTGGATTTATGATTATGCAATTTTTAAATATCTAAAAAAGGTAAATAATAATCAATCCTGGAATAATTGGGATTTAAAGTTTAGGGAACAGGTTGATTTTAATCAATTAGATAAAGAGGAATTAGATTTTTATATTTTTGAACAATATTTATTTTATAAACAATATTTTGAATTTAAAGAAAAATTAAATGAAGAAGGAATTGAGATCATAGGGGATATACCTATTTATGTTTCATATGATAGTGTAGATGTTTATTCTAATAGAGAATTGTTTAAGTTAGATAATGAAGGAAATATGGTAGTAGTTGCTGGAGTACCACCTGATTATTTTTCTGAAACTGGTCAGCTTTGGGGAAATCCTATATATAATTGGGATTTATTAGCTAAGACTGGATTTAAATGGTGGATTAGAAGATTATTACATTCTTTTAAAATATATGATTTAGTTAGGATAGATCATTTTAGAGGGTTAGTTGCTTTTTGGGAGGTACCTGCTTATGAAAAAACAGCTATAAATGGTAAGTGGGTTAATGCTAAACCCTATGAATTATTCAATACTTTATTAAATTATAAATCAGTTTTACCTATTATAGCAGAAGATTTAGGGGTTATAACAGAAGATGTGGAACTATTTAGGCAACATTTTTATATACCTACAATGAGAGTACTTCAATTTGCTTGGGATAATATTGAAACTAATCCTCATATACCTCATAATTATCCTTCTAATGCTGTAGTTTATACAGCTACTCATGATAATAATACCACTAAAGGTTGGTTCTTATCTGAAGCTAAAGATTACCAAAAAGAATTAATTAATAAATATTTAGCTAAAGATATTAATGAAAATAATGTTTCTATTGAATTTATTAAATTATTAATTTCATCTAATGCTAACTTAACTATTATTCCTGTTTTTGATTTATTAAATTTAGATCAAAATTTCAGAATAAACAAACCAGGAACTATTCAAAATAATTGGATATATAGAGATAACTTATTCTTTAATATGAATAATGACTATAAAAATTATATTTATGAATTGAATAAGATTTATAGCAGGTTGTAAAAATAGTAAAGTTTGATGTTAATCTCATTTTAAATAAAAAGATAAAATTTATATATATTTTTTTTAGCAAAGTATTTTTTAGCAAAAAGGAATTTTGAATAAATTAATAGAATTCTTAATTGTATACATATTGATTAAAGAATTAAAGGGAGGATAAATATGAATTGTCCAGTTTGCAATGAAAGATTACAAATAACATATAGATATGATATAGAAATTGATTATTGTCCAAAGTGTAGGGGAATATGGTTAGATAGGGGAGAACTTGATAAAATTATTGAATTCGCAAAGAATTACTCAAATTATAACTCATCTAAAAATCCATTTATTCAAGATAATCAAAAAATTGATAATTATAAATCAAAACAATATTTTGATGAACATTATAATAATCCTAATTATCATTATGATAAAAAATATGAAGATGAAGATTACTATAAGTATAAAAAAAAGAAAAAATATAAAGATTTCTTAGAAGATCTTTTTGATATATTTTAAAAATATTTTTAAATATCCTTTAAATATTATATCTAAAAAAAATAATTATAAAAAAGTTGTAAAAATAAGTTATATCCAGAAAATGGGAGTGTTGTTTTTGGAATCTATAGAGATATTTTCTTTTATTTCTAATACTTGGTTTTTTAAGACAAACATTGTTCTTATATAATCATAACTTTTTATTGTATTAGGGGTTTTATTAATATATTCTGTTGTTTTTGTATAATAATATGGGATACTGTAAATTGGATTTATTATTTTATCTTTTATAATATTTTTTACAAAATATTTTTCAAATGGAATGTAGTGGTTATATTCTAATTTTATGAAATCTTTATTTTCAATATTTTCTTCTATTTCCTGTATATCTAAATAATTGATTATATCTTCATATCTTCCTAAATATAAGAAGTAAGGAGGATTTTTTATGGAATTTATAAAAATTTTGTTTAGTTCTATATCTGGAAATTTTATATAAATAATTGTTTTTAAATTCAGTAAAGATGATACAGTTATAGGATAATTTTTTAATTCTTTTTTAGATATTTTTTTATAAACTACAGTTTCTCTTATTATACTTTCATATTCTCCGGATACTGATAAATTTATATTTTTTAATGTATTATTAAGATTTAATACATTATGAATTAATCCTATTATAGATGAGAATGGTGGTAAAGGATAAGTTTCAATAAATTCAAAAGAATATGGGATCCTAAAACTAGCTTTTTCTTGAAATATTTCTAATCTTATTATTTTATTATTGTTACTCATATTTGCACCTTTTTAGTTTTTTAGTATTTTTATAATATTTTTTCTATTTCTGATTTAATTTTATCTATTGCTTCAAAAGGAGAGTATATAGGGATATCTAATTCTTGAGCTTTTATATTTAATTTGTCTTTTAATATACCGATATATGTAAAATCTTTAATATTAAATTTTTGAGAATTAATTTCATAAGAAGAATTTAGAATATCGTTTATTGGATTAAAATTTATAGTAGGTTTTTCTGAAGAAAAATCTAATTCAATGGAATTAGAAAATAAAGGAGATTTAATGTGATATATACCACCTATTATAAATAATGGACTTAAATTTTCTCTTCTACCTCTGATATCTCTATATAAGTATTTTGTAGCTTCTAATATTAGGTTTATTCTTCTTATTTTTTCTTCTTTATTTAAGTTAATAGATAAGTTATTATCAACTCCAATTTTATCTAAATCAATAGTTATTGTGTATTTATATAAGTTTAAAGAGGTTTCAATATTAGCTATATTGGGATTATCATTAACTCTATCTGCAAAATTTTTATTAGTAAGGAATTCATAATCTCCGTAGTATTTTTCTAATGAGATTAGGTGAGATAATCTTGTGGGTGCTGGTCTTGTTAATGCTTTTTCTCCTTTAGTTGTAATCATATATCCAAATAAATCTGCTTCCTCGTAATAGTATTTTTTTAATTCTGATTCATCATATTGGATTACTCCTTTTTCTTTTGTTAATGGAGCATATTTGATTAAATTTTGTTCTACTAAATAATTTATTAAAGAAAATCTTAGAGATTGCCTAGAAGCAAATAAATAAGCTTCTCCATTTAATCTGTGTACTTTTTTAGCTACTGATATATTTCCATATCCTTCATCATAATTAACTGGAAAAGCTTCTACTATATAAGTTAAAGTTAGACCATATCTATTTAAATTTTTTAAATTTTCTGAATTATTCATTTTAGATTTACCTCCTTTTATTTAATTTTTTATTTTATTTTTAATATTAATTTTATTTATAATTTTTTTTATTCATAATTTTCAATTGTTTTTGTTTCTATTTGTTTTTGTGTACTTAATGGAGTTATAAATCCTGTTATAAATGCTAAGGCTTTTTCTTGAAAAGAAATATAATCACTTTCATATAAAATATTTCTAACACTTTCAGGTATTGGCTTATTATATACTATGTATAATCTAAGTAATTCATTATAAAAATCTTCTTTTTTATTACCTTTAATTAGATTAAGGAATCTGAAAGCTATAGAAGATCTTTTAGTTGAATTTATCTCAGATTCTGAGAAACTTTGAGCTGCATCTCTTTCTATTGATTTTATTATCCCAAAAATTTTATTACTATCCATTATATCTTCACCTCTTTTTTCTTTTTTATTTTTTTCAATAATTTTTACCGTTATTAAAAAATTTAAATATATTAAACTTCTTATTGCTTTTATATTATAAAATTCTTTTAGTAGATATTGTTTTATTAAATTAATTATTAAAGTGATAGAATTTTTTTGATAACTTAGGTTTCTTATTGTTTCATTTGCTAAATTTATAGTTTCATTTTGATATTTTATGTTTATATTTATTTCTTCTATTAATGATTTTATTAAATTTGTATTTTCTAAATATAATTCTATTAATATGGGATTTAAGTAGAAGAATGTGAATTTATGAGCTTTTTCATATTTTCTTCCTGGATTTAGTTCTATTATATATATGTTATTTATATAATAGTTTATTTTTTCTATTATTGTGGATTGTTGGATTAGTTTATCTAAAATATTAATAAAATTTTTATTTTGTAAATTTTGGTTAAATTGGATGATATCTGTTAAAAATGGAGCTGATAGAAATATATATGAAGTTTTAGTGCTATCTTTATCTTCTTTTTGAGTAAATCCTGCAAATGAACAAAGTAAAATGAATTCACATACCTTACATTTAAGGTTATAGTGCTTATTTTTATCTTTATAGTAATAATAGTAGTTTAAGAATTCTGTAGAACTGATCCCTAAAATTGAAAAATCTGTTTCTATAAATTCATTTAAGAATTCTCGACTTTGATATTTGTTATTACATATTACAC
>JBMFOW010000090.1:0-6487 GCA_049969455.1 bacterium
TATTGATTCCAAAAGATAGTTATTTTTTAAAGTTTTTTCATTCATAAGTACTTTATCCCTTTATTGACATTCTAAATACAATTTATAATTTCCTTTTTTATAAAAAATCAAATTTTAATTATTTTTCAAGGATATGAATTAAGATAATTCCAGCAAATAGCATAATGAAATCAGCTAAAAAAGCAGCTAAAAATGGATTCAATATATTATTTTTACCTAAAGCCACAAAAAATGAAAAACTACTATAATAAAAAAATATTAAAAATACACTTAAAAATAAACCAATAAATCTTCCCTTCCTAGCAAACATAACTGCTAAAGGTAAAGAAAGTAAAATCAAAATTATATTAGATAAAGGTAAACTAAACTTTAAATATAATTGTGTTTTTAAGTAATTATCTTTTAATCCTATTTTTTCAATTTCTTGAACTCTTTGTTTTAATTCTGAATATTTCATTTCCCATGGAGTTTTTAACTCTTGGGTTATTTTATCTACTGATATATCTAAAGGAATAACTAATTTTTCAAACTTAGCCTGAGATTTAACAAATCCTTTATAAGAAATATCAGTAATAATACCATCATATAAAATTATCTTAAAATCTTTAGCAATACCCTTACTTGCAGTAATGATTCTTGGATAAACACCTATATTGTTATCTATTAAAGTTATATATTTCATTTCACCTTTATTTTTATCTATTTCTTTAATAATTATTATTTTACCATCAGGTAATTTAAAAAAAACATTAGATTGTAGAAAAGCTAAAGGAGCTTTTATTATTTTTTCTTTAACAATTTTTTCAGAAGCACTCATAGATAAAGGTACTATCGTTTCATTTAATAAAAATGATACTAAACTCAAAAACAAACCTATAATTAAAAACGGCAAAATTATTAAATAGAACCTAATACCTAATATCCTTAAAGAAGTTATCTCAAAATTTGATTCTAACTTAGTAATCGAATTTATAATAGCAAATAAATTAGCCACGGGTATAGCTATAATTAAAAAAGCAGGAATCCTATAAGCTATTATCTTTATAAAACTAATTAAATCTAATCCCTTAGATATTACTTGATCCACCAAAATAAATAACATCTCAGATACCATAAATATAATAAACCCAAATAATCCAATAAAAAAAGGTAATATCATCTCCTTTGATAAATAAAAAAATAAAGTTTTTCTCATTAGATATTTAAAATATTTAATTTAAAATATTTAATTTAAAAATTGATCTTAAAATCTATTTACAATAATTTTTATATCAATTTATTTCTAAGTTAATTACTTCTTCTATTTCCCAATTACTATTTACATAAACTCCAACTAAATTCAATTTATCTTTATTAAAAAATTGTTTTTCAAGTAAAAAACTATAAAGCAAATTAACAGAATCAATAATATCATTTTTATGTTGCTCATCGCTGACAGGATTTCCAGCACAGTCATAATGCCCAACTACTATAATATAATCAGAATTATGATTAATCAATGATATTTTGATTTTTTGTTCTAATTTATAAATATTTTCTTTTTTATAAATATTTTCTTTGTTTTTTAAAATCCATCCATATCAGGTTCCGTAATCATATCTATATACAAATCCATATTCAATTCATTTTGGAAATATTTTAATATTGGTTTAATAGTTCTTCCATCCATACAATTTAATGCAGTAATAAATTTCATATTTATTTTTCCCCCCTTTAATTAATTAATATATAAAATTATCTAAAAATTTATTTTTTAAGGATGCAAGAAATACAAAATAGATATCATAAGATAAGTCATAACAAAGACAACACCTTCAAACCAATTAGTTTTGCCATCAACTAAAGCAGCAAAAGCAATAATAAAAGCAGAAAACATAGCAACTATCTCAAAAATGTTAAAACTAAGAGCAACACTCATACCAAAGAATTTAGCAATAATAATTAATAAAGGAGCAACAAGTAATCCTACTTGATTACATGAACTTATAGCAACTTGAAAGCTAAGACTTATTTTATTTTCTCTAGCAACCCAAATAGCAACGGCACCTTCTGCTGCATTACCTACAATAGCCGCAACAATACCCCCTATAAAAAATTTAGACCATCCTAAAACTTTATGAGTTTCTTCTATAGATCCTACAAATATATGACTACTAAAAGCCACAGCTACTGTGGATACTAACAAAACTAAAACAGAAAAACCTAAAGGCCAATCAGGCTTTTCCGTTAGTTTTTCACCGTCAGATATAAATAAAGATTTATGAGTTTTTAGTTGGAAAATTAATGATAAAATATATGTAATCAAAATAATAACAGAAAAATAAAAACTAATATCTATTAATATCTTATTAGCTAAATCAGGATTAATAGATTTATCAAATAAAGGAGATAATGGAATAATAGATGGTATAGCTAAATATATTAAAATAATAGCAAGCAAAGTAATATTAGATTGAGTAGCCTGGTATCCTATTTTCTGTTCATTATATTTAGTACCACCAGCTATCATAGATAATCCAAGTAATAGCAATAAATTAGCTAACATGGATCCAATAATAGAAGCTAATGCTACCTCTATTTCATTTTTAATTAAAGCAATTATACTTATTATAAGTTCCGTCATATTACCAAAAGTAGCATTAATAACCCCTGCTATAACAGGATTATAATATAAAGAAATCTCCTCAGTAGCTTTACCTATTATAACAACTATTCCTAATATAGCTAAAGCAGAAACAATAAAAACCCAAACTCCGCTAATCCCCATAAACTTAAATAAAATTAAAACAAAAACTAATAAACTTAAAACAGAAATTTTAGGTAACTTTTTTATATACTCAATCATAATCTCACCTGCCTATACCTAAAAATATTTAATATAAATTTATAATTACTTAATACATAAAAAATAAAAGCTAAAAAAGATAAAACAAAAGCTAAAAAAAACATAAATTCATATCCAAATTTATAAAAAATAGTTCCTAAAAAAGAACCAATTAAATTAGATAACGACATAACAGAAGATAACAAACTTAAAGCTGTGACCTTTTCATTATTATTCAATAAAAGATTTTCTATATTCCCTAAATACAAAGCAGTAAAAGATAATCCTAAAATCACTTGTAATAAAAACAATAAATGAAAATCCTTAGTAAAGTAAAAAAGTAAAAAATACAAAGAAGATAAAAAATACCCAACAGAAACTAATAAAAACGAAGATAATCTTTTATTAATTTTATAAGCAAATATAGCTAAAATTGGATTAGAAAAAGTTTGAACTATTATATTAACTGCATTTAAAATTCCTATAGCTTTTAAATCCATGTAATAATAATTAATCAAAATATAAGTAAAAAATAACCAAATCATAGCAGCTCCACTATGCCTAAAAATTAATGGTACATAAATATTAATATTTCTTAAAAAAACCTTAAAAGAATTCGTATTTTCTAGATTTTCATTTTCTTTATTAATACTTTGATTTTTACCTAAAATAATAAAATAAGAAAAAGCAAAGCTTGTTATATATAATAAAAATATAATAATAAACATTAATTTGTAATTATTAACAATAGAACCGATAAAATATCCAATAAGAAACCCAAGAGAAGAAATAGAAACAGTTATTCCTCTATTATTAGATAAAGAAAAACAAGTACCAATATAAAATGCTCCAGTTAATCCTATTAAAAACAAAATTATAACATAATAATAAATATTATTGCTAAAAAATAATGAAAAAACTAAAATAGCCTGAACAATAAGTGCAATTTTTATAAAAATTAACGTATAGTTCTTATATTTATCAACATTAGGAGATATTAAAAATCCTGATAATACAGACCCAAGAGAATAAAAAGTTCCTAAAATTCCAATATAACTATTACTAATACCCAAATTTTTAACTATTAAAGGTAAATAGAGATACAATGTAGAAAAAAAAGAGAAATAAACCATAACAAGATATCCCAAAATTAAATCTCTATTTAAATTTTTTAAATAATCAAACATTTATTATTTTTCCTTCTCCATTATTTATTAATATTTTTTTCTTTTATAAGTTCAAAAAATATAGGTAATATATTAGGGTCAAATTGATTTTGATTTTCTTTGATAATCTTAATAGCTTCCTCAATTGAGTAAGCTTTCCTATAAGCTCTATCATTAATCAATGCAATAAAAACATCACAAATTCTTATAATTCTTGATCCTAAAGGTATAATATTAGACTGAAGCTTATCAGGATATCCACTACCATCCCAATTTTCATGATGATGTCTAACAATTTTAACTATATCAGAATAAGAATTTAATTTTTCCAGAATATTAGCAGCAATAACTGGATGTTTATTAATTATCTCTCTTTCATTATCATTTAACGGAGTATTCTTTGAAAAAATATATTCAGGAATAGAAATATAACCTATATTCATTATTTTTGCTGCATGATAAATTTTCTCTACTTCTTCATAACTTAAATTCAATTTTATACTTAATTCTTTAGCTAATTCAGCTACCTTTAAACTATGATTAGATGCATAAACATTCCTATTATCAACTATCTTAGAAATATTCTCTATAGTTAGCTTAGCAGCATTTATTAACCAATTATAATTTCTACCAATCAAAACAATAGGTAACAAAACTACTAACCAAACATAACCCCACAAAACTGAATTTAAATCTATCAATATCTTAAATAACAACAGATTTATTAACAAATTTAAAACTAGATTCCTAAGAGTAAAAAATAAAATAAATTTTTTAGCATCAATAAAGGACTTTATACCTAAAAATATATTTAAAAACTCTATTAGTAAATAATTAATTAAATAAAATAAAAAATTAAAAATAAAAACTTGGCTAAGCAAAAATAAAATAGAATCATTTTTTATAAAAAATAATTTAAATAAAACAAAAAGAATTAAAATTGGAATAACTTCAATAAATAATAGATTCTTTTATCTTTTAGATTTTTATATTCAATTAAAAAAAACAAAATTTTAGATAAAATTATAGCTAAAAGAGATAATAAAAAATTAGCTTGGTAAAAATAATAAAAAAAAGAATATAAATAAAATGATTCAGTTAATCTTATATTGTATATTCTGTAGGGAGTAAGTAGATAAAAGAAATTAGATAAGAAAATCAGAATAGTAAAATAAAAGAAATCAAGCATAATAAATTCATATTAAAGAATATGGCGGCACGAGGATTTGAACCTCGGACCCAGGGATTATGATTCCCTTGCTCTAACCACTGAGCTATGCCGCCACCCTTTATTTCCTATATTCTACAAACTTACTAAAAAACCTCTATATTTTATATTTAAAATATTTAAAAACATTTATTTAAGATAGATTACTAAAAAATTTTATATATTATCATACTTAATAAAAAAATAATTTAATAACAACTTATAAGTACAAAATTAAATTTATCATTAAAAAATTCTAAATTAAAATTAATTATCAAAATTAAAATAAAATTAATTTTTATTGCAACTTTTTTTTTTTAATATTGAAGTTCTTTTAAATTTTTATTCAATATTTCTGTATTATTTCTAATATTTATAAAATGCAAAAAATCTTTAAAAATAAAGAATTCCAATACCCAAACCTTGTTGATTTTTATCTTTTATAATTTCCTTATAATCAGTATATTTATATTTTTGTTTATTATTTTTTATTTCATTCCAAAAAACAGAAGTACCATCCTTTAGCAAAATATCATGAAAAGCAATAACCCCACCTTTACCTATAAATTGAGAATATAGCTCAAAATCTTTTTTTACAGCCTCATAACTATGATCCCCATCTATAAATATAAAATCTAACTTATTAGCACCTAATATTTCTTTTACTTTATTAACTGTTTCTAAGTTATTAGAATTTCCTCTTATGAAAAATAATTTTTGATTTCCTTTTCTAAAATTAGAAAATAACTCTAAAATTAAGTTATCATATTGAATATATTTTTTCATACCCCAAAAAGGTAGATCTATACTTATATTAGCATATAACATCAGACATACAGTCCTCGTTATAATAGTAGCATTTTCATCAAGAGCTTTGCAAAAACAAAATAAGCTACCTCCTTTATAAGTTCCTATCTCAAGAATATTTTTAGGATTATAATTTCTTAGAATATTTAACAATTCAATAAACTCTTCTTTAACTTGGATAGGAGCAATTAATCCATTCTCAAAATTTATACTAAAATCATATATATCTTCTAAATTTTTAGAATCAAAATTTCTTAACTTCTTTAAAGAATTATTATCTTCAATAATTAGTTTTAAATTTTCTATATATTTTTTAACTCCTTCATTATTAAAAATATTTAGTATATACTTTAATAACTTATTAATTACTTCAGTAATACCAAAATTTTTTAATATGAAAAAACTTTTTTTTAACTTTCTTATCAAAATGTTCATTATATTATTTTATTATTCTATTTTAATATTTTTTCATATAATTCTTTA
>JBMFOW010000091.1:0-6320 GCA_049969455.1 bacterium
TAAAGAAAGTAGTTTTTAATTAATTATTAAAAATATTAGTATATGCAAAAAGGTATTTTATTACTAACTTATGGCAGTATATATAATTTAGATGATGTTGAAAGGTATTATAAACATATTTTAAAAGGGAGACAATTAACAAAAGAATTACTAGAAGAATTAAAAGATAAGTATATAAAGATAGGTGGTAAAAGTCCATTAAATGAAATTTCTTTATCAATAGCAAGAAAATTGCAATCTGAATTGGATAGAAAATATCCAAATTTGTATAAGGTTTATTTAGGATTTAAGCATATTAATCCATATATAGAAGAAGTAGTTAAAAAGATGGAAGATGATAATATAAATGAAGCAATAGCTATAATATTATCTCCTTATTACTCTAATTATAATATCAAAGATTATTTTGATAGAATAAAAAGTAATAAAATAAAATTTAAGTATGTATATGGATATCATCTAAATAAATATTTAATTGATGGGTTTAAAAATAATATAATGAAAGTTATATTAAAAAATGATGTAAAAATTGATGATAAGGTTTTATTTTTATTTAGTTTTCATAGTTTACCTTATAAAATATTGGAACAGAATGATGTTTATGTTGTACAAATAAAAGAAATAGTGGATAGGTTAGTAAAAGAAATAGGTATAATTAATTATGCTATAGGTTATCAAAGTATTCCTAGTTATGCTAAAGAAAAATGGCTTACTCCTGATATTTTGGAAATTGTAGAAAATTTAAATAATTCTATTCATACTTTAATAAGTTGCCCTATTGGTTTTATTAATGATCATTTAGAAGTACTATATGATATAGATATAGTTTTAAAAGAAAATGTTTTAAAAAAAGGAATTAAATTCTATAGGATAGAATTATTAAATGATAATGATATTTTTATAAAATGTATAATAAGTTTAATAGAAGAATAGATTAATAAAAATAGGAGGTATTAAAATCTTGATAAATAATAAATTAAATTATAAAACATTATTGGTTCTTATATTTATATTTTTAGCTTTTATTCTTAATAGTTATTCTAAGAATAATGTTATTTTATATTATAAATTAGAAACTAATTATAATAATAAAGTAGGAGAATTAAATTTACCTAAAGATGTTCCTAAAGATAGTTATCAAGAAAATTTAAAGAATGTAGTGGATTTTTATATAACAGAAGATAAAATAAAAATTAATGCTAAAGAATTATCTAATGATCAGATAGTAACTGATACTAGTCTTATTTTACAAAATATCAATAATAAAATAAATTTTTATATTATAGATAATATTCAAAAAGTATATTCATTAGTTAATCAAGAAAATATAGATAATATTTTACAAAATCAAAATCAAATGAAAGAATTAGTTAATAATTCAACTATAAAAAAGGAAGGAACTGAAAAAATTGGTAATATATTAGCAGAAAAATATTCAGTTTTTTATAAAAACAAAAAAATATTAGAATTATATGTAGTTGATTATAAAAAATTAATTCCTATTGAAAATCAACAAAATTTTAAAAAACTTTATCTAGAATCAGATTTATTTAATAAATTTAATAGTTATTTTAACGAATTAGGTAATAAATTCAGTAATAAAATTTCTCCAGAACAAGTTCCTATAAAATATAATTTATATGAAAATGATCAATTAGCATTGACTACTTTATTAAAAGAAATAAAATTTATTGATTATAATAATAATTATTTTGAAATACCTTCAGATTATAAAAAAATAGAATTTAAATAAATAATTATTTATATATGAATAAATTAATGAATGAAATAGAAACAAAAATATTAGATGCTAATTTTATAAAAGAATACAAAAAAGATTTATTAGAAAAATTTGAAAAAATAAATTTTAATTATAATGATCAATATGTTTATATAATTTATTTTAGTACTTCAAGGAATAATTATTTTGTTAGGAATCAGCAAAAGATTTTTAATAATATAAAAACTAAAAATTCTGTAATTACTTCAAAATTGATAGAGATTAATCCAGAAATTGTAAAAATTAATGAATTTCTTAAATTAATTAAAGATATTAATAATAAAGAAGATGTAATAGGTGTAAATATAGAACTTCCTTTACCATTAAATTACAAAAAATATCAAACAGAGATATTTTCTAAATTGAATCTTTATAAAGATGTAGATTGTTTAAATCCTATAAATTACTATGAGTTTTTATCAACAGATAAAGATAATTTAGATAATGTTATAATACCTTCAGTAGCTAATGCTGTTAAAATAATGTTAGATTATTACAATATTGATTATAATAAAAAAGATATAGCTATATTGGGTAATAGTTTATATACTGGTTTTTCAATAGCTTCTTTATTTTTGAAATTTGATTCAACTGTATTTTTATTTAACAAACATTCAAAAGATATAAAAGAAAAAACTAAAATATCAGATATTTTAATAAGTGCAACAGGAGTAGTTAATTTAGTAGATAAAACTTATATAAAAGATAGGGCTTATGTAATTGATGTAGGCTTTGAAGTCTATAATAATAAAATATATGGTGATGTTAATTTAGATAGTTTAATTAACAAAGCTCAAGCTGTATCTATAGTACCCAATGGAATAGGTAAAATCTGTAATTACTGTACATTACTTAATTTGTATAAAAATTTAATAAGAAAAAATATTATTTAATTTTTTATAAATGTTGGAAAATAGAAAAAAAATTTTACCTCAAGAAGTAGAAATAAAAAATGCAAATATAATAGATATTTTTATTTTTCAAAAATATTTTGATGATCCAGAAATAGTTAAAAAAGCTTTTGGAGTAACTGAAATTACTAAACAAGTTCAAGAGAATATCTCAAAATTAAAAAAAACAATGTTTATTAATAGATCAAATTTTAAAGCTATTAAATATAATAACAAAACTATTGGTTTTATACAATTAGCTTTTGAAAATCATAATGAAGTTAAACTAGGTATAGTAATAGGAGATAAAAAATTGTGGAGTCAAAATATTGGTACAATCAGTATGAAAAAAATAATTAAAATAATTTTTGAAAATTATAAATATGTTAATCAAATTGTATTAGATACTGCGATATTTAATACTGCAGCTAAAAAATGTTTTGAAAAAGCAGGTTTTAAAGTTTATAATCAAGATTCACAAAGATTTTATTTAAAAATTACAAAACAAGATTATTTAAATAATATTTCTGATTACTTATATGAATAAAAATATGAATAGAAAAATAAACAAGATATTTATAGGTAATGATCATGCAGGTAAGGATTTAAAAGATTTTATAGTTAGTTTTTTAAAAGAAAATTATAAAGATATAGAAGTTATAAATCTTGGAGTAGATAATTATGAAAGTTGTGATTATCCAGATTATGCGTTAGCAGTTAGTTTAGAGGTAATAAAAAATGAAGATTCTGTAGGGATATTGATATGTGGAACAGGTATAGGTATGTCTATAGCTGCTAATAAAATAAAAGGTATAAGAGCAGCTTTATGTTACAATTCAACTGCTGCTAAATTAGCAAGGCTACATAATAATGCTAATATTCTTTGTTTAGGACAAAGAATAATTGGTCCAGAATTAGCTAAAGATATTGTAATTACTTTTATAAATACAGAATTTGAAGGCAATAGGCATTTAAATAGAATTAACAAAATATCAAAAATAGAACAAAGTAATATATGTTAATATATTTTTTAGTTTTTTTAACTTCTTTAGCATTGTCTTTAATTATCACTCCATTTATAATAAAATTTGCAAAAAAATACAATATAGTAGATAAACCGGATATAAGAAAAATACATAAAGAACCTATTCCTAGAATTGGTGGATTAGCTATAATAATTAGTATTTTATTTACTTCTTTATTTTATTTAACTTTTTTATATATTTTTGATTCTAATTTTTTAGTTTTAAAATATTTTAAGTATAAGTTTAATCAGATTTTAGGTTTATTTTTATCTTTTTTATTGATATTAATAACTGGTATATTAGATGATATAAAAGATTTAAGTGCTATTAAGAAATTATTTATACAAATATTAATAGCTAATATATTATTTTTTACAGGTACAAGGGTAGAATTTTTCACTTTTAGTAATTTAATAATATCTTTAAATGATATAATCAGTTATGTATTTACAGTTTTGTGGGTAGTGGGCTTAATGAATGCTATAAATTTATTAGATGGTTTAGATGGTTTATTAAGCGGAGTATCATTTATTATAAGTATTACTTTAGGATTATTAGCAATATCTAAGGGGCAAACTGTTTTAGCTATTATTATTTTTTCATTATCTGGGGCTTTATTAGGGTTTTTAAGATATAATTTTAATCCAGCAAAAATATTTTTGGGAGATACAGGTAGTTTATTTATAGGTTTGTTTATGGCAGTTATATCAATCTTAGGATACTTTAAAAAAGCTACGATTATTTCTTTTATTATTCCTATTTTAATTTTTGCTTTACCTATTTTGGATACTATATTAGCTATAATAAGAAGGATTTTAAGGAAACAATCTATATTTAAACCTGATAAGGGACATCTACATCATTTATTGCTAAAAATTGGATTATCTCAAAAACAAACAGCTATTGTTTTTTATATAATTACTTTATTATTATCTATTATTGTTATTTCTATTGCTAAATAATTCATGAAAATAAAAGATTTAGTAATTAAAATAATTACTTTTTTATTAATTTTATTATTATATTTTTTAGTTTATATTATTTTTATTGATAATAATAAAAGAAACAAAGTTATTTTAGCTGATGGAGAATACTATTCTTTGACAAAATTACCTTCATTTAAAAATCAAGTTATAATGTTTAATTTTTACAATAAATCTTTAAACAAATTTTATAAACAATTTTATGGAAGATCACAGGGTAAAATTAAAATATCTAAAGATTTTCTTTATTTAAATGAAAATATAATAACTAATAAATATATACTTAATATTAGATTATATAAAATTCCTTATGATTATATTAATCTAGAATTAGTTTATGATTTAAAAAATCATAAACTAGTGACATTAAAAATAAATCAAAATACAATTGAAAAAAAAAATATATTTAAATTTAGTATAGATTTTATAGAAATAAGAAATAATTATATTTATTTTTTACTTTATTTACAAGGAGATATTTTATTAAAGAATAATATATATATAGAAAAGTCTTTATTGAAATTATTATTTATAAAAAAAGAATAAAAATTAAAAAATTATGGATAAAAAAGAAAATAAGCTAAAAAAGAAAGATCCATTACTTGACCTTATCTTTGATTTAGATTTAGATGATTTAGAAGAAGCTGATAAACCAAAAAATAATAAAATAAAAGATAAAAAACAAGTATATAGTAAAGAATTAATAATTGATGTTGAAGATCAAGATAAACTAATAACAGAAGATAAAAATTTTTCAACTTCTAATAAAATTCAAAGTAATACTGATAGTAAGTTACTAAATTATTCTAATGAACTTGATAATTTATCTAAAATTAAAAATAAAAACAATTATAACCAAAAGACAAAATTAGGTAAAAAATTAAGTCAGGAGGATATAAAAAGCTTAGAAAAATTAGTAAATAATATAATTTTATTTTTGCAAGAAAATGATGAAAAAAATATCAAAGATATTAGAGATTACTTTTTTAAAAACTCAGATAAAATAAATTTTAAAAAATTATCTGAATTTAATACAAATGATGAAATTTTCAAAAATAATGTTGCTTTTTTAGCAAATGGTTTTGGATATTATTATAATCCTTATAAAAACTTAATAGTAGACTTCTTTTTTCCTTATGATTTAATATATTTTCCAATTTTATTGGAATATGAAAAGCTAAAAATAAATATATTATTTAGGGAGAAGTCTACTGTTTTTTTATGTCCTAAATCAGATTTTATTTTGAAAAAAATATTTTATAAATATATTTTAAGAAAATATCATCAAAACATAATAAGAGAGCTAAATTTAAGAAATTTAGATAGTTATGATAAATTATTATTTTTTATTTATTTTTATTTAGAAAATTATTATAAATTAAATTTAAAAAAAGAAGATTATTATGAAAATAATCAAAGTTATCAAATAAAATTACCAATTAAAAAAATAGCTAATTTTTTGGGAATCTCATATGAAGTATTAATAAGGAATCTTAAAAAAATCAAAGAATCTAATATAATTTCTAAAAAAGAAAATAAATTATTTATAAATATAAAAGAATTTAAAAATAGTTTTAGTAATTTAGAAAAAAAGCTGCTTATAATTTAAAAAAAATTAAAAAAAATTAGCAAAAAAATTTCT
>JBMFOW010000092.1:0-6210 GCA_049969455.1 bacterium
ATTAGGAGGTGAATAAAGATGGCACAAGAAGTAAGAAGAAATAATTTAAGTGTATGGACGCCTATAAACTTACAAAATGTTTTAGTTAAAAAGTTAGATGTTTTTATACCAACAGGTATAACAGTAGTTCCTGAAGGTGCTTTGGTTGTATGGGATAATAATAATTCAAGATATGAATTAGATACTACAGGAACTTTAGATGAAAATCCTAAAGTAGGAGTTGTTTATAATAAAACTAATGTAGCAGATAATAGTTTGAATTCTATAGATGTTATAGTTTGGGGAGTAGTAGATAGAAATAGATTATTTTACTTAAACGGAACTACTTTCTCTCCATTAACTTCTATTTCATATCATAATCCTAATATTAAGGTTATTTAAAAATAAGGAGGTGTAGGTATAATGTTCTTCCCAAGTAATATTTTTCAAACTAAAGGTGTAATTGCAAGGTTAATTGACCCTATTATCTCTAATTTTCCATTAGATAGACCTAATAGATTTCCTTTATATAATCTATTAATAGGTAAAAAAAGAGCAGAAACAAGGATAGCAGATAATAATAAAATTATCTTAAAAAGAAATGAAATAAGACCTTATGATAGTATAAAATTTAATCCACCACAAAAAGATTTAATTCAATTGTTGAATTCTCCACAACCTATTAAACCTAATATTGAAACTTCTGCTAAAGATTATGATGTTTTCTATTATTCTTATCAAATAACATTAACAAGAGATGATGTAATAAACAGTGAAATTCAATTTAATTATCTAAATAATGAAAATGAATATAAACAAATATTAGCAGAGAGATTAGTAGATATAATAGATGGACAAGTAAGAGCATTCTCTGAAGGTTTCTATAATGAAATAGAAAGAATGTTATATGAAGGATTAACTACAGGACAAATAACAATTAACTTACAAGATGGTGGAACTGCTACTTGGGACTTTACTTTCTTTGGAAACCCATTAGTTTATACAGTATCAACTTTATGGACTTCTACTTCTGCTAATCCAATATTAGATTTACAACAAGCTATTTCAAGATATGTTAATATTCCAGTATATGAAAGAGGTTTAGGAGGTAAATATAAAGGTTTTGCTATTATAATGCCTACTAATATAATGAATACATTTAAAAATCATCCTTCTGTTTTAGAATATTTAAAAACTAACGAATTCTCTGCATTTCAAGGAGATATAAATGAAATTATTGATAACAAAGAATTCTATCTTAAACCAAGATATTATTTACCATCTTATAATACTTTTATTTATGAATATATAACTAAAAAAGTAAATAACGATGGAACTTTAACTGATTTATATTCTTCTACTGATAGAATATTAATTTTCCCATTAGATGTTGATTTAGTTAAATTATATACTCCTAATATATTAGGTTTTGAAATTAATACAGGTAAAGTAGTAAGTATAGATAAAGACTTAACAAGAACAAGTAATAATTTAGTTAGATATGATATATTACCAATCAAAGTAGGAGAAACAGTAGCAGCAGGATATGTGATAAGATTAATAGGTGGAATAGTAATAGCACATAGAGCACCTGAAGTAGTTCAATTCGTTAAGGTGGTATAATATGTTATTACTTGAATTTAAAACTGAAAATATGGAATTAATAAAAGCAAGTTTTAGTGATATAGTAGATAGTTATGGTAATTTAGATTGGACTACTATAGATAATATACTTAATAATTGGATATTAGAAGCAGAAGAAGAAATTAAATTATTATCTTTTCCTGCTAATATTTCTCCAATTTTAACTCCATATAAAAAATCTATTATCAAAAATTATTTATATTACAAAATTTATTTAAGAATAGGTAAAGAAAATTTAGCAAATTCATATTATACTATATACAAAGATAGATTAGAAAATTTTATAAAAAAGAATTTATATTTTAAAGGTTTTATAGTTAAAGGAATATAGGAGGTGTAAATAAATGAGTTTAACAGGTAGCTTTGTTCCTTTTAATGCGAATAACTTGGATTTAAGTGTAGCAGAAGTATATGTTAGGTTATGGGATAAAAATAATAATACTTTTTATCCTACTTGGTTAAACTTAGGTTTTGTTAAAGAGGGTGTTAGTATAGATTTACCTAAAGAAAACGTGGAAGCTTTTGCAGGTATTCCACAAGCCTTGATAGCAAGGGTAATATCTAAAGTTAATGCTACTGCTAAGTTTAGTTTATATGAAGTAGGGGATATAAGATTAATAGCTTTAGCTTTTGGACAGCAACCAGTAAATATTACTACATCAGGAACTACAACAAGAACTGAAACTTATTCTAATCCTAACTTAACTTCTCTCTTTACTACTGACCCTTTAAATAATATAAGAAGAAAAGTTTTGAATTACCAAGCAGTAGATTTAAGTAGTGTAGTAGTTGAAATCAAGGATAGTTCATCTCCTGTAAATACTTATAATGTTTCAAATCAATTTATTTTTTCTACTATAGGAGGTTTAAGTAGTGTTATTCCTAAAAACCAAGTTAATATAATAGATACATCAGGTTTATCAGGTTTTACAGGACCTATAAGTGAATTAAAATTTACTTATAACCAATTAAATCTTCAAAGACAAGATACGGGATATATAAGGGATTTAGTTTTAGCAAACTCTCCTGTAAGGTTATTAATTATAGGTAGAAATTTAGCACCAGGTAGTGGAGAATTAATAGCAGTTAGATTTTCAAAAGCATTAATAGGTGTAAGTGGTAGTATGAATATAGCAAAACCTGAATTCAACGTTTTAGAAGTAGAAGTAGCAGGATTAATAGATTATCCACAAGGACAAGGACCTGTAAGTAGTAATATAGGAACTGAAATTTTGGGATATTATAAATATCCAGGAAATGCTACTATTTCTGATATTTTAGGAGATTTAATGTAATAAAGGAGGGGAAATAAAATGAATTTTGATAATTTAACTGTAGAAAAAGTAATTGAGATAGTTGAATTAATAGAAAATAGTAAAAATAAAAGTATGGTAAGATTATATTATGATTTAGCAAATGTTTTAGGAGTAGATGTATCAACTCCAGAAAAATTAAATAATTTTATTTCTGATTTTTTACTTCTAATCAACAAGTATCCACAAATATTTATGAGTTCTACACAATTAATGAATTATATGATAAACTTAATGAAATTAAGCAAAGAATTCTCAAATATGGATATAACCCAGAATTAGTTAAAGAAATGGAAATAATACAAAAGGAAATAGAAAAAAGAGGAAGTAAAAAAGAAATGACATCTGAAATAATAAGAAAAAATCTATGGACGTTAGCAGTTTATTTTAAACAAAATTATACCTTTCAATTCCACTAGGTTCAGATATAACAGGTAAGGGATAAACCCTTACCTTAAAAGAAAATAATTACTTTCAATTCCACTAGGTTCAGATATAACTTTTGTAGAGAGTTATTTCTGGTGTTTGGAGTTTCAAACTTTCAATTCCACTAGGTTCAGATATAACTTAAAATATCTAATTAATATAAATGATACAGAAAAAGAGATAATAAAAAGTTTAGAAGAAGAATTAAGTAGGTTTAAATACAAAGTAATTTATAAAGAAAAATATTTTGATATAATATTAGAAGGTAGTTTTAAAGATTGGATTGATATTTTTATGAATTTAAATAAACTTTATAAAGATAACCAAAAAGAATTGTTAAGAATTTTAAATGTAATTAATCCTTGTATAGGGGGATAAGATATGGCACAAGTATATAGAAATTTTAATCTAAATGGGGATTTAGAACAAAGAAGTGATCAAATAAAAACATTGTTATTAGCAAATGGATGGACAAGTGGAAGCCAAACATTGAGTTTTTATATAGGTGGTTATTTAAACGATAACCTAACTTTTACTTCATTAAAAGACCTTAATGGTGGTATAATATTTTATTCTCCATATTTTAATACTATTTCCAGTAATACAAATATAGTTTCTCAAGTATGGGGGTTAAGTAATTCTACGGATATAAATAATTTTATCACAGATATAAAAATATTTTTAAGAAATAGTATAGAATTCCCTAATAATAACTATTACACTGAAAATTTGGTATATGATATTTTTATTGGAGATAATTATTTAATAGTTTTGAAATTAGCAAATACGTCTTGGGGTATAGGAGGTGCTACTACTCATCATAATATTTTAAATGAACCTAAAATAATGGTTTATATAAACAGTGATCCTATAAGTTTATTCACAAATTATCTTGGAATAAATGAATTTAATACTAATTACTTAGCAAAGAAAACGATTATAAGAAAAGGAACTAAATTATATTTTAGTGGAGATTATACACAAAATCCTTTAGTATCACATGATAACTTTATAGCCAATGATGATATGAGATTATTAAATATAAGAGATAGTAATTTTGTATATAATACTTCTACAATAGACAATTCAAGAAGCAAAGTAGGAGAAATAAGATTCCAAGTAGATAATCAATTCTATAAAGTTAATGGTATATATGTGTTTGATACAAGTGATCCTCTGGAAGCAAAAGTAAATCTTACTATAAATGGAACCAATTATGAAGCTTATCTTTATAAGTTTAATCAAATAAATTATGGTAATTATTTTAAACAAATAGTAATTATTCCAAGTTTAATAGGGATAAGTCAGGTTATATAAAATGTTTAATTTTCCATTTTGGGGTTTAAAATTAGATATAGATAATTATGAACTTAATATAAGTTTTAATAATATTACTTTTATAACAGAAAATAATGAAAATAATATTAATTTTGCTAATATTATATTTAATTTTGATAACAATGAAAGTAATATAAGTTTTAGTAATATTAATCTAATAACTGATAATAATGAAAATGGTATAAGTTTTAATAGTTTTAATTTAAGTTTTGATAATAATGAAGTCTTATTAAATCAAAATAATCAAAAAAATACAAGAAATTTAACTAAAATATTATTATTAATTGATTAGGAGGGAATATGACAGTAATAAATCCAAGATATTGGGATGTAAGTAATTTAAACAAGAGTATAGATAGTTATGGTAGATTAGTGATAAGTTTTCCAGGAGATTTAAGATATGTTTTTGATAATTATGGTTATAATTATTTTTATTTAACTAAGAATGATTTAAGTATAACAGGATTCAATGATGCTATAGTTTTAAGTTTCTTTAACTATAGTTATGATTCTACAAATAATATTACTTTGTTATACTTTTCCCTATTTTCACATAGAGATGTTAGTATAGATTTAACACAATATAAATATCTTATATGGAAAGGAGATATATTGAGATATGAATATTTCCCTGTAAGAAAAAACGATAATAATCTTCATTTAGAAGGGGTAATAAGAACAAGGGGTATAGATTATATAAATACTACAAAATATAGAGAGGATTTATATACTGAAAAAACAATTTTAGTTAAAAGGCTCGCTGGTAATAATTATGTTAATTTTCTTGTTTTAGATGATGTTAATGTAGTATATAATATATCAATTAATCAAACTTTAGTAGGGAGTAATACTTATAGTTATACCTTAAATATACCACCTCTTATGATATTAAAGGGATTAACTTTTGAATTTACTACAAATAATTCTGACAATGCTAATTTTATTTATCAATATAAAATAGAAATAAGCTACAATAATGGAACTACTTGGAATTTACTACAAGATTTTAAAAAAGGAATAATATATGGTATATCAGGAGCAACTCATATTTTTCAACATTATTTTCCTGTTAATGCATTTTATAATGGAATCTTAAAATATAATCAAAACTTTGTTTATAGGATTACAATCCAAAAAACTGCTCCTACTACTGAAGATAGACAAACTTTAAATCAAATATATTATCATATGGGACATCTATATAATTCGTATATTATCAAAGATTTAAGTTTATTACCATAGGAAGGTGATAAAATGAAGAGGATAATAAGTTTAATAATAATAGTTAGTTTTATCTTAAAGTTTGCTTTTAGTGAAGTAGTAATGATAAGGAATTGGGATAGTTTTGCTAATGCTGTTTTTATTAAAGATAATATATTAATCACTAATAGACATTGCTTACCTATAGTTTTTGGTAAATTTATAGTATATGCTAATTATAAACAAGTTATGGTAGAAAGTAAAGAGATTAAGTTTTTTGATTATAGAGATATTATAGTAGTTAAAATAG
>JBMFOW010000093.1:0-6189 GCA_049969455.1 bacterium
GGGGTTTACCCCCCCTTTGGATTGGGGGGTTATAGGGGGTGCTAAACCCCCTAAAGAAACTATAAAATGTAAGTTCATAGGAGGAGTTATATGTTAGCCTTAGCTAGTAGATATGCAGATTCTTTATTTGAAGTAGCATCTAAGTATAAATTAGAAGAAATAATATTAAATGAGTTAGAATTATTTTATAATTTAATTAATAAAGATCCAAAAATTAATGAAATATGGAATACTAAGAATTTAACTACTTTTGATAAATCTAATGTACTAATAGATTTACTACCTTTTAATTTTATTACTAAAGAGTTTTTAAGATTATTGATTTCAAAAAAAAGAGAAAAATTATTAAAAATTATAATTTATTATTATAAGAAGAATTATGAGAATAAGTATGGGATTTTTAAAGTTGATTTAATATTAGCTAAAGAAGTTGATAAATTAATTATAGATGAACTTTTAAAAACTATTGAAAAATTAATAAATAAGAAAATAATTTTAAATAGTATAAAAATAGATCCTGAGATAATAGGTGGTTTTATTTTATTAAGTGATGATACTGTTTTAGATTATTCTATAAAAAATAATGTTGAAAAACTTTTAAAAGAAGTGAATATAAGTATAGAAAAATACTTAATTAAATCTAATTTATTTAATGAAATTAATTATAATTTAAATTAAAATATAAAAAAATACCGCTTATTTCTGGGAGCGGAATAAAAATCCCCAGAAAAAAATAATATTTAAGGAGAGATATGAGACACAGAAAGAGATATAAAAAATTAAGAAGATACAGTGAGCATAGATTATCTATGCTTAAAAATTTATTTAAAAATATTTTAAATAGTCCTAAATTACAGATATTAACAACAATAGCAAGGGCTAAGGCTTTGGTTAATTATTCTTCTAAGTATATAACTTTTGCTAAAAAGGCTGCTAAAATAAAAGAATTACTAAATAATGCACCTGAAGAAGAGAAATCTAAACTTAGATTACAATTAGTTAATTTATCTAGAAAGATGTATTCTGTTTTAAAAGATAGAAAAATGGTTAAAGCTTTAATAGATTTAGGAGTAGTTTTGAATTCTGCAAAGAAGGGAGAAAGCGGTAGTGTTGGAGGATATTTTAAAATATATAGAATAGGTTTTAGGAGAGGAGATGCAGCACCAGTTGCCTTAGTTAAATTAGTTTCTTAAATCTTAATTATTTAATCTAAAATTAATGAAATTGAGATTAGATGAATTCTTAGTAGTTAATAAATATGTAGAGAGTAGAGTATTAGCTCAAAAACTTATTTTTGATTCTAAAGTATTTGTTAATGATAAAGTAGTAACTAAGCCGAGTTATAAAGTTAAAAAAGAAGATATAATTAGTGTAAAATGTGTTGGTGAAAAATATGTATCAAGAGGTGGCTATAAATTGGAAGCAGCTATTAAAAGTTTTAATATAGACGTAAGTAATAAAATTTGTTTAGATATAGGAGCATCAACTGGAGGATTCACTGATTGCTTGCTATATCATAATGCTAAGTTAGTTATAGCACTTGATAATGGATATAATCAATTACATCCTAAACTTAAAAATAATCCTAAAGTTATCAATATAGAAAAGTTTAATGCTAAAGAAATATATAATATATATGATAAATTGTTATCTTATGGGAAAATAGAGATTATTACAATAGATGTTTCTTTTATTAGTGTTTTAAAAATTTTTGAAGCATTAAGTAAGTGTAATCTAGAAAATGTTAAAATAATTTCTCTTATTAAGCCTAATTTTGAAACTTTAAAAGATGAAAGAAAATATATAAAGAAAGGTGTTCTTAAAGATAAAAGAATAATTTTTAAAATTCTTTTAAGAGTTTTAAAAATTATAAGAAATTTAGGATTTATTTTTAAAGGTATTATAAAATCTCCTATTTTAGGAAGTAAGGGTAATCAAGAATTTTTAGCTTTATTTCAAAAATAAATAAATAAATATATGAGAGTATGCTTATTTAGTGGAACTTTTAATCCTATACATATAGGACATCTTTTTGTTATTAATTTAGCTATAGAAAAATTTTTAATAGATTTACTTTATGTTATACCTAATAGAATCCCAGTTCATAAGAAGAAAGATTTTATCTTACCTCCTAAACTAAGATTAAAATTAATTCAAATTAGTATTAAAGAATTGAAATATAAAGATAAAATAATTGTTTCAGATTTTGAAATAAAAAATAAAGATAATTCTTATTCTTTTTATACTGTTAAATATTTTAGAGAGCTTCATTATAGTGATGAATTATTTTTTTTAATTGGTGATGATAGCTTAATTTTTTATAAATGGTTTAATTTTAAGGAAATTTTTAATTTAGTTGATAAGTTTATTATTATTGATAGATATTATAAATATAAAAACAATGAAGATTTTATTAATAAAGTTCTTGAAATTTTTATTAATAAAGATAAAGATGAAAATCTTAATTTAGAGTTATATGAGTTGGTAAAAAAAGGAGAGTTTATAAAAAAAGTAGATATTTTAAATTTACCTAAGATAGAGGTATCTTCTAGTTATATAATTCAAAGACTAAAAGATGGTTTAGCTATAGATTATATGCTTAATAAAAGAGTTAAGGATATAATTCAAAAAAATTTTTTAATCAAATTATAAAAAAATTGGTTTATTAGGGAGGGACAGATTTTATGAATATATTAGATAAGTTATTAATGATAATGTTTCAGCAAAATGCGGAGAGCATCTTTTTTATTGAAGATCTACCTCCTTTTATTAAATTTAAAGATGGAAAACTTCAAAATTTAGTAGATGAAAAAATAGAAAAAGAACAAATAGAAGAATTACTAAAGATATTTTTAACTGATAGAGATAGGATTGAATTAAAGAAGTGGGGATATTGGTTAGGAAATTATACTACTTCTAATAATTTAACTTTTAAGGGGATTTGTTTTTATCAAAAAAATAAATTAACTATAATATTTTATCCTGCAGTTATTGAAAGTTATAATATAGAAGAATTGGAATTACCATCTATTTTTATTGAGGCTTTGAATAAGAATAAGGGATTAATAATAATAAGTGGGCCAAGAAAAAGTGGAAAAACCACTATTTTTAATAGCTCTGTTGAATATATACTTAATAATAGATATTTAACAGTTGCTACAGTTGAGGATTTTATTGAAAAAGAATTTAGTAATTCTAAGGGGATAGTCTATCAATTTTTAGTAGGTAAAGATTATGCTGATATAAAAGAGGTTTTAAACATAATAAGAAGGGTTAAGCCTGATGTTGTGGCTATTCAGGAAATAGTTAATTATGATTATCTTAGTTTAGCTTTAGATTTATCTTTAAGTGGATTATTAGTTATTTGTACATTAAATGCTGATGGTATTATTTCTACTTTTGAAAAGATTGCTGGGATGGCTGGAGATCAAAAAGATAACGTATTTAGATATCTTTCTATGGTTTTAGAGGTTTTAATTTCTGGTAATTTATTTTATACTACTGAAAATAATTTAAAATATGTATATGATTTTTATTTTAATGATGTTGAATTTACGAAAAATATAGCAAAAGGTGATATAACGGAAGTTTATTTAAAAATGGTAGAAAGGAGAGATAAAGGTTTTAGAGTACAAGAACATACTTTAAAAGCTCTTGTTAAAAAAGGATTAATAAAGGAAGAAGAAGCTCTTTTAAAAGCTGCAAGACCTAATGAACTTAAAAAATTACTTAACTCTCCTTTTTAATTTTTTGTTAAGCAATTTTAATTAAAGGAGGGATATTCTTATGTTTAAAAATATTAAAAATATCAAAAATATTAATAAATTTTTGATAATTGTTTTTTTAGTTTTTCTTATATTTTGGGGTTTATTAAATTTTAGTTTATTAAAAGTTCATTCTAAGATAGATAAACCTGTTTTGTATCAATTACAAGAAGAGATAAGACAAGTAGTAGATGAATCAAAGGGTAGTATAGTTAGTATAGTTTCTGTTAATGTTGATGTTGATCCAACTATTAAGCAATGGTATGAGCAATTTAAAGGTACTCCTTTTGAGTATTATTTTAAAGATTATGTTGATCAAACTCCTAAGATAGTTGGTACTGGGGTTATTGTATCAAATGATGGATTAGTTGTTACCAATGCACATGTAGCTTTAGGTGCTCCTAATATCACTATTAAAATTAATGATAAAATTTTTAATAATGTAAAGATTTTAGCTGTTAGTAAAAAATTAGATTTAGCTCTACTTAAAATAGAGAATAATAACTTAAATTTAAAGCCTATTGTTTTTGCTAATTCTGATAATGTTAAAGTAGGTGATATTGTTTTTGCTATTGGTAATCCTTTTGGTTTTGAATTAACTGTTACTATGGGGATAGTTTCTGCTAAAAATAGGAAATTAGATACTTCTGTAGGATTTAATTATAGTAATTTAATCCAAACAGATGCACCATTAAATCCCGGAAATTCAGGAGGAGCGTTAGTTGATATTAATGGAAGATTAGTTGGAATAAATACTGCTATTGCTTCTACTAGTGGTAGTTCTTCTGGTATTGGTTTTGCTATACCATCTAATATTGTTAATAAATTTATCCAGGATAGTAAAAATAAGGTTATTAATACTAATAGTAGGCCTTTTTTAGGAGTTAGGGTTGCTGATTTACCTGATTACCTTAAAAATTATTTAAATATTAAATACGGAGTAATAGTTATTGAGGTTATTAAAGATAGTCCTGCAGAGAAAGCTGGAATCAAAAAAGATGATGTAATCTTAGAATTTGATGATAAACCTGTTTATTCATATGATGATTTAGTTGATCTTATTATGCAAACTAAAGTTGGTCTAAAAGTTAAGATTAAAATTTTAAGAAAAAATCAAGAGCTTTATCTTTATCCTACTATAGGAAAACAGTAATGGAGGTATATTAGATTTTATGAAATTAAATTTTATTAATTATAATTTTATTAATTATAAATTACGATATTTTTTATTGTGTTTTTTTATTTTTTTAGTTTTTTTTATTAATAGTGCTTTTGTAGATCAGTATGGTAATGAAATAGTAATAAAGCCTTGGGTTTCTAAGGATGTAGTTTCCTTGGGTGAAACTTTTTATTTAAAAATAAATATTCATTTTAGGAGTCCTAGTAAAACTACTTGGTATGTTGATAGTAAATTTAAACTTTTAAAAATTGAGGAATTTCTTAATAATTTTAATGTTATTTCTCAATCGATTGATACAAATGTTAGCCAAGTTAATGATTATGATATAATGGATTTAAACTATACTTATGTATTACAAGCTAGATCTGTTGGGGAATTTACTATAAAAGATATTGGTTTAATGTATTATGTAGTTGATAATAATAATACTTTTACTTTATATGCGAATATGGACAATAAAGATGCTATAACTATAAAAGTAGTAAATACTCCTTATACTACTTCTCCAAATATGCCAAATAATCCAAATGTTCCTAACAATCCAAATGTTCCGAATAATCCGAATGTACCGAATAATCCGAATAATCCAAATAATCCGAATGTTCCAAATAATCCGCCAAATATACCAAATAATCCACCTACTACTTTTCCTCCATTTTTTAATCCTCCTTCTACTAATTTAACTCCAACTAATCCAACTCCTACAAATCCATTTACTACAAATCCATTTACTACAAATGCTCCTTTTAATAATTCTACAAATAATCCTTATTTAACGAACACTACCTCAACTAATGATGAAGGTAATTATGTTAATATTTTATTAATGGTTTTAGGGGGATTAATTGCTTTAGTTATTGTTATTTTAGGCATATATTGGATATATAAAATTTTAGCTGCTCCTGTTAAAACTGAAACTTTATCTAAAAATCAAACTGATTCTAATCAGGTATTGACTGTAGATAAATTTGAAAAATCTAAAACAGAAATATTGGAAAAAATTAATTTAGTTGATTATTCTAAAGTTAATTTTTATTCTAAATTAGATGAAATAAAACGAAATGCTCAATATGAAAAATGGGAAGATTTAAAAAATAATCTTAATTTAGTTATTTATCATATATATTATAAAATAGATTCTATTTTTAATAAAGGGAATTTGAAAGAGTCTTTAAGTGTTTTAAAAAACATTAACAAAGAAAGTTATGATTTAATCTATAATTTATATACTAAGGTTTATAAATT
>JBMFOW010000094.1:0-6182 GCA_049969455.1 bacterium
AGCTTGGAATAACAAACAATATCAAATAAAACAAAGACTAAAAACCGAAGCTAAAAATAGAACTCATACTATTATATATAAATTTGCTGATAATGTTAAAAATAGGATTCATATTATTGTTAATATTATCTTTAGAGATTTACCTCCTCATGTAAGGGAAACTATCTATAGAGCTCTTCTTGGATCTGAACAAATACATAATCTTTTTCTTAATACTATTAATAATGCTTTATTTGTAGCATTTTCTAAACCTATTGAAAATGTTATTAATAACATTACTTTACAAGATTTCACTAAAAAAAGTTAAATTATTTTACAAAATACTTACCATTTATAAATTAACCTCTAATCATTTAAAATAGATTAAAGAAAAATAATATTAAAAAAATATTTAAGTTACGAAAAATATATGTAGTAGGTATAGAATTTGATAAAAATAATAAAAAGATAGCTAATTTTGAATATGAATTGATAAAATAGATTATAGTTTAGCAAGGGAAAATTAGATAAAACTAGAAAAATATTAATAATATGATAATAAATGGGTATTATGTAACTAAACCTAAAAGTGATTTAATAAAAAAACAAAAAGAAATTGCGGAATTAAAAGAAGATGAAATATTAATAAAAGTAGAATATTGTGCTTTTTGTAGAACAGATTTACATGTAATAGATGGAGAAATAGATGCAAAATATCCAATTATTCCTGGGCATCAGATAGTTGGTTATGTTGTTGATAAAGGTTTTAAAGTTGATAATATTAATATAAATGATAAAGTTGGGGTTTATTGGTTGTATTCTACTTGTTTAGAGTGTAAATTTTGTAAAAAAGGGTTAGAAAATCTTTGTGATAATGCTTTATTTACTGGTTTTAATGTAGATGGTGGGTATGCGGATTATATCGTTGCTAAAAAAGATTATATAATTAATTTGAGTAATTTAAAAAATTATAATGACTATGAATTAGCACCTATGTTATGTGGAGGAATTATTGGTTATAGAGCTTTTAGATTTATACAAGATAAAGAATCTATTGGAATATATGGTTTAGGTTCTAGTGGGCATATTATTTCTCAAATTGTTAAAAATCTTAATAAAAGATTAACAGTTTTTATAAAAAGAAATGATAAAAAATCTCAGGAATTAGCTTTATCCTTAGGAATAAATGAAATATATTATAGTGATGAAATTATAAAAAATAAATTAGAAGGGATTATTATATTTGCACCAGTTGGAGAATTAGTTAAATATGCTTTAATGAATTTAGAAAAAGGTGGTAGTGTTATTTGTGCAGGAATCCATATGAGTGATATCCCTTCTTTTGAATATAAGTATTTATGGGAAGAAAGGAATATAAAAAGTGTAGCTAATGTTACAAGAAATGATGCTTTTAATTTCTTTGATATTATTTCCAAAATCCCTAAAATTAATATACACTATGAAATATTTGATTTAACTCAAGTAAATAAAGTAATAAAATATATAAGAGAATCCAAATTAAAACCTTCTGTTATTTTTAAAATTTAGTTTATTTAATTCTTAAAGTTTAGGTTATTAGTTTATTTTTTATTAAATATAATAATTTAAGGTTTATAAGAAGGTGAAGATTCATCATAAATAGTATTTGTTAATTGAGTTAGTTTAAAATTTTGTATATTTAATAAATAAAGATCATAGTTTCCTGAATTTTTACAAGATAAAATAATATTTTCTGAATCTATAAAATTCATAGATTCTAAATTATTTATTAAAACCGGTATTTCTTTTTTTATTCTAATAAATGAATTAGATTTTTCATCTTTAACTATATCAATGGAAGAAATATATATTTTATTATCTTTATAGTAAGCAAGCATAGTTTTTGTTGGATTTACTACTATGTTTGAAGTTAAGGTATTTTCTACAGAAGGATAAATTATATTAGCCTTTTGATTATCAATATATATTTTGTAAATTCCATATAAAGAATCATAATTATAGTAATTATAGTCATAACTATAATAACTATAGTCATTATCAAATATTTTGGTATATGATACTAATAAAGTATTATAATCTATAATACAAAAGGAAATAACTCCATTAAGTAATTCATAAACTTGTTTATTTCTTAAATCTATAAATTTTAAAACAGGTTTTTTATCTAATATTTTTCTTGAATACTTTAAATAAGTATAATCACCTTTTAGTGTTATAAAGAATATTCTATTATCATTAAAATCCCATGTAGGGTAATAATTATATCTATCGTCTTCACTATAAAAATTGGTTACTCTTTCTATAGTATTATTTTTTAAATCATAAATATGTATGTTATAGTTTCCATCTTTATTTGAAACAAAAGCTAATTTATCTCCTTTATTGGAAAAAGCTGGATATGCATTATCTGAACTTCCTATATCAATTTTATTATAAATGCTAATTTTATAATTGTTTTTATCTAAATATCCTAAAACTATTTCATTATATCCATTTTCATTAGTTGTAAATGCTATATTATAATTTTTATTTTGAATTATTTTGTTTTCACTATATTTTTTTGAATTAAATATTTTAGTATTTTTATCAGTATTTTTATTTTTTGATTCTAGTATATTGTAAAATTCTTGAATTATCTTTTTCTTATTTTCTAATTTTGAATTGTTATAGTTATTTTCTTTAAGTTCATATATTTTTTTTGAATAAACATTTAATTCAGTATTACTTAAATTTGATTTATTACTTTGATAAATTTTATTATCAATTATTTTAGTATTTTTTATATTTTTATTGGAATTTATAAAATTGTTTGATTTATTTGAATTATTTGAATTATTTTTTAAAATATATAAAATTAATAATATGTTTATAATTGCTAAGAAAATAATGATAAAAATTAGTAAATTATTTTTGGTTTTTGTCAATAAGCATTCCCATTTAGTTTATTTTTTTTCTAAATATACATTCATACACTCCTTCATAATCTTCAGTTATTCCTAAATCATAATCATATTTATATCCTTTTGTTCTAAGGGCTCTTCTTGCAAATACTAATTCCCAACCATCAGATCCTAATTCATTTATTTTTTTCTCAAATTCATAGTCCTCAAAACTATCTATTCTATAAACATATTTTGGTTTATTTTTACTAAGCTCGATTAGTAATTCCAATTTTTTGTTTGAATCTATTAGTAATTCTAATTGATGATATATACTTTTATTTGCTAAGTTATATTTTATTTCAGATAAATTTAATTTAAAATCTGTTAAATTAATTGATATAAAAAATAATGAAATAATTATAATTACTAAAAATATCAAAAATATTTTAAAATAATAATTTATTTGATTTATTGAATTTAATAAATTATTGTTTATATTTAAATTTTGAAAATATTGTGTAATTTCAGATAATATATTTAAATCATTTAATTCATTAAAGGAAAAATTTATATTTTGGTTTTTTAATTCTTGGTTTTCTATTTTAATGATTTCTATTTCAAAGTTTTTATTTTTTTGATTAAAAGATATTTTATTGATAAAGAAATTTTCAATATTTAATTTATTTTTTATGAATTCATAAAGTGATTTCATAAAAAACCTCCTTTTTAATTAAATTGAAAAATATTATTTATCTCCTATATTTTTAATCTACAGTCGTAGTAACAAAGTATATAAAAAGATTTATAAAGTCCAAAATCTCCTAATCCATCTATTTTACCATATCTTATTAGAGGATTGTAGCAATAAGTACCTGAAATAAAGATACCGTATGATAAGTAATCCCAAGGGTTATCTGAATTTATATAAAATTCTTTATCTTCTATAAAAATATCTAACGATTTACACAATCTTTTTTCGTCTTCATATGATAGATCATACCATAGTTGATTTTCTGGTTGAATTTCTAATGCTAAAGGTTTATAGTATTTATAAAAGTTATTTTTTGATCCAAAATAAGTAGTATCATTTTCATAATGTAAAGTTAAATAGTAATAATAGTATCCTTCATATAAACCTACGTCGCTGTATTTATAAGGTAATGTTCTTTCATAGTAGGATAAATCTTTCCATTGGATTTCAGTAACTGTATATTTTTTATATCTAGTAAAATATTGTTTAGCAGCATTTTTAACTTTTTTATATATATCTAATATATCTGCTAAAGCAGCTAAATATGCTGTACTTGAGCTATATGAAAAAATAGGTTTTATTTTTGAATAAATTATCAAAATAAATATACTAACAAGTATACATATTAATTTAATTATTTTTAAATTTTTTATAGTTTGATTTTTTATTTTTTTTAGTAAATTTTTAAACATTTTAAACCTCTTTAATTATTAATTACTTAATAACAAAGTATATATAAAGATGAATCATTTGATTCGTCACCTAAATTAGTAATTTCTCCTGTTTGTATTAAAGGATTTGTTCCTGGTTTAGATGTAATAACTTTGCCTTTTTTCAAATCAATTTTATAGTCGATTTCATCATCTATTGAATAATAAATGTATTTTTTATTTTTATAAGGTGCATAGCCATTATATTTGTAAAATAAGTAATTACTTATATTTACTTCAATTGCAAGAATTCCGTAATATTTATTTTTATAAGATCCAAAGTGTTTTTTATAATTAGAACCCCAAAGAGTAATTGATAAACCTATCTCTGGAACAATATACGTATTAGAATCTATGTTAGGTAGATCATTATCATAGTAAGCAAGATTTTTCCATAAAATATTATCCATAACTATATTAGATTTATTATTATCACTGTAATATAAGACGAAAGCATATTTGACTTTTTTATATATATTTTCTATATAAAAACCTAAATAAGAGTATATCTTTAGCTCTTCATCAGTTAAATTTTCTGAATATAAATAGTTTTTATTTAAAAGTATATTTGAAATATAAATGATAATAAAGATTATTATAATTGATAAATAATTTTTAAGAATTTTCATTTATTATTTTCTCCTTTTTTGTTATTTAATTTTTATTAATAACAAAGCATATAAAGGGATGTATAATTTGAATCATCACCTAAATTTTTAATTTCTCCTTTTTGAACTAATGGATTTATACCAGCTTGACCTGTTACTACTTTACCTTTTGATAAATCTATTTTATAATCAATTCTTTCATCAACTAAATAATAAATGTATTTTTTATATTTATAAACTATATAGTTATTTATATTTACTTCAATAGCGAATAAACCTTGATAACCATTTTTTTCAGATGTAAAATACTTTATATTGTCTGAGCTCCATATTGTAATTATTAATCCTTTTGGGTCATTATAGACTTTAGAATTAACAGAAGGTAAATAATTATTGTAGTTAGCTAAATCAAACCATGAAATATTTAATAATTTTATTTGGTTATTTTTATAATTATAAAGTAATCGATAAAAAGCTTCACTAGTTTGTTCATAAAAATAGTTTATATGAAATGCTAATTCTGCATATTTGTTCTTTTCATCTTCTGTTAATGTTTGGGAATAAATTTTTTTTAAAATAGCTATTATAATTAAGCTTATAATAATTATTTTGTTTAGTTTTTTTGTATTCATATTATTAAGCACCTCCTTTTTTTTTTATTTGAGTTTTATTATAAAATAAATTAATAACAAAGTATATAAATAGAAGCGTAATTTGATTCATCACCTAAATTAGGTAATTTACCTTTATCTAATAATGGATTGCAACCAGCTTGAGCTGTTATTACTTTTCCTTTTGTTAAATTATAATCTTTTTTATTTTCTGTTTCAGTTTTGCTATCTAGTATTTTATCTATGTAGTAGTAAACTTGCTTATTATCTTTATATAAAATATCGTTAGAAATATTAATTTCTATTGCAAAATAGCCCATAATAAAATCGTTATCTTCACTACCAAAATATTTATATGTATTTGTATAATAAGTTGTTATTATTAATCCTTGGTTATCGTTATAAATTTTTCCATTAGAAGAAGGTATTATTTTATTATAAAAAGCATAATAAAGTGATAAAATGTGATCTCCTAAGTCATAATATTTTTTTAATTCTTCTTGATAATAGCTTCCAGCAAATGATATTTTTATAAAAATTAATAATAAAAAAATTAAAAGTATTGTAAAAATTGATTTAGAAAATATTTTTTTATTCATTAAAACACCTTCTTTTATTTATGCTCAAGGATTATTATATTA
>JBMFOW010000095.1:0-6111 GCA_049969455.1 bacterium
TTCATTAATTTTCTTTTTATTTTTTTAATATTATAAAGAAGGTTAAGGTATTATATATATAGAATAATAATAAAGGTAAAGGAGAGGTGGCCGAGTGGTCTAAGGCGCTCGCCTGCTAAGCGAGAGTGTCGCTTAATAGGTGACACCGCGGGTTCGAATCCCGCCCTCTCCGTTTTTTTATTTATATTATTATACGATTAGTGCCCGTAGCTCAAATGGATAGAGCATCAGATTGCGGATCTGAAGGTTAGGGGTTCAAGTCCCCTCGGGCACGTAAATATTTTAATTTTTAATAAATTTTAATTTTTAATTAAAAAAGGATTAAAAATTTTTATAAAGAAATAAAAAAATGATAGTTTTTAATGAAGGTTTTTGGTATTTTTTGGATAATAATTAAATAAAGAGGGTAGGGCTGTTAGGGCTTATCTTACGAACCCCGCCAGGTCCGGAAGGAAGCAACGGTAAGTAAGCTCTAAGCCGCTAACATAACCCTACCCTCTTTACTCTAATCTATTTCTCTTTAATTAATATGCCATTGGATGTAAAGAAACTAGAAGCTTTAACTAAATTAGAACCTAATAATCCTAAACATTGGTTTTATCTGGGTGTATATTATATTTCTATTAAGGATATATCTCAAGCTTATAAAGCATTAGAAACTGCTATTAAAGTTAATCCTTATTTTGCACAAGCTCAATTCTTAATAGGCTTTATTATAATTTATAACAGAGAATTTAAAACAGGAATTAAATACTTAGAAAAAGCTTATACTATTGATGAAAGAGTTTTTTTAAAAACTAAATCTGATCATGAAGTAGAAAAAATTTTAGAAGAATTAATTAAGGGAAGTATTAAAGTAATTCAAGATCAAATAGAATTAAATCCTAATAATTTGGAGAATTTATATGTAATGGGTCAGATTTTATTTTATACTCAAAACTATGAATCTTCTATTAATTATTTTAGAAAAATAATAGAATTAAAACCTGATAATTGGGAAGTCTATATTTCTTTAGCTTTATCTTATAAAGAATTAAAAAATTTCGAAAATGCGATAAATTATTTAAAGAAATCAATTTTGATAAATAGCTATTATGCTGAAAGTTATTGGTTGCTAGGTGAGCTTTATATAGAGATAGGAAATTATGGATTAGCACTAAAAAACTTAGAAAAAGCTGTTGAATTATCTCCTCATAATAGTAGATACTTAAACTCTTTAGCTAAAATATATTTGGAATTAGATAAGACTTCTCAAGCTATAAAAACTTTGCAGATTTCTATAGATAATAATCCTAATTCTAAGTGGTCTTATTTTTATTTGGGTAAAGCTTTAGAAAAAGAATTTAATTTCGAGTTAGCTATTGAACAGTATTTAAAAGCCTTAGATATAGATCCTAATTTTTTAGAAGCTCAAGTTTCTTTAGCTAAATTATATTCTTATATGAATGATTATAATAAAGCAATAGAAACTTTAGAAAGTATTACAGATAAATTAATTGATGTAGAAATATATTTTATGTTGGGTCAATTTTATTATAATATAGGTAATTATGAAAAATCAATTAATAATTTAGAGAATTATGTAAAGTTAATAAATAATAATTGGCAAGCTTTCTATTTGTTATATTTAGATTATCTTAATCTAAATGATAAAGAGAAAGCTTTATTTTACTTAGAAAAAGCTTATGAATTAAATCCAAAGGATACTAAAATTATTGCTGATTTATTTAAAATATATGTTGATACTAAACAAATTCAGAAAGCTGAAAAATTTTTAAACACTATTAAAAATTTTGTAAAAGATATTGAACTTTTAAAAAGAGTAATTTTTATTTATTTTGATAAAAAGGATTATGAAAATGCTTTTTATGTATTTTTTGAAAATAAATTATATACTGATTTAAATTATGTTCTAGATTTAGTTAATTTTATAAAAGATAAAGATAGAGAAATTTATTTGTCTTTTGTATATAAGATTTTAAATTTTATTGATTTTAATCAAAATCCTGAATTTTATTTAACTTTACAAATAGAATATATTAATGATATTTATGAAAATAATACTTTGCAAGCTTATGAATATTTTAATTCCAAAATAGGATTTAATTTTTTAGAAACTCTGTATAATATTAAAAACTATGAAGATATTGTTAATAACAAATTAAATTTAGTTTTATTTAAGCTATTTTTAATTTATTTAAAAATTGTTTTTACTTTATATGCTGAATATAAATCTGAAGATTATTTAAGGAAATATATGGAAATTGTTGAAAAATTAAAAATGTTTAATTTTTTATTTGTTAAAGAAAATGATGATTTGAATATCAATGTTAATTTTATATTGTTTATAACGAAGTTATATGACAATATAACAAAGTTATATGATAATATAACGAAGTTATATGATAATATTCTTAATAGTTCTTCAGATATTATAAATAATATTGTTTTATTTTACACTTTAATTTTTAATTTTAATTATATATCTTTAGTTTTTAATTTTAGGGATTATATTTTGTCTAGAAAAAATTTTATTGATTTTAAAAATTTTGTTGTAATAAAAGTTTTTGAAGATTTAATTCCTTTATTGATAGAAAATGAAGTTAATAATATTGCAATGGATTTTATAGATTTATTTGTTGATTTTAATTACTCTACTTTTTTAAAGTATAAAATAGATATATTAGATTTAGAAAATAAATCTAAGCAAGTTTTAGGAGCTATTGAAAAATATTATTCTTTATTTTCTTATAATAGCTATATAGAATTAATTAAAATAAAGAATTTAATTAATTTGGGAGAATTAAAGGAAATAGTAAAAAATGAATTAGAAAAATTAGTTTTAGAATTTAATCCTTTAGCTATGACTCTTTATGCTAATATTGTTATTTTTGAAGATAGAAATCAGGCTTTTAAATTACTAGATAAAGCTTTTGAAATTATTATAGAAGATAAATTTAAATTTCAATATTCTTATGAATTATTAAATACTGTTATGTACTTATCTAAAGTTTATTCTAAATATTATAGTATTTATAAATTAGTAAAGTACTTAAATGAATTATCAAAAAAATTTTATAATAACTATAGGATTAATTATTTATTAGCTTATTATTTATATTTAATAGAAGAATTTGTAGATGCTGAGGTTATTGCTAAAAAACTTGTAAAATTAGCTAAAACTAATAATTTATTGGTAGAAGCTCAGAAATTACTCGCTACTATAAAATCAGAACGCGAAAATTATAATAAATTTTTATTAACTTTAGAAAATAATTTTAAAGGAATTACTGTTACTATTTCTTCTTATTTAAATCTTATCAAAAAAGGAAAAATAGAAGAAGTTTTAAAATATTTAGAATCTATAGATGATGATACTAAAATAGAAAATATTATTATTAAAGCAATTTTGTATGATAAATTAGAAATTTATCAACATTTTATTTATTATTATAATTTGTTTAGAATTTGGGCATTGGATAATAACTTGGATGATTTAATAGATTTTATAGATAAAAAACTTTATAATTATTCAAATTTAGCTGATTTTGAAGAATTAAAACTTAAAGCTCAAATTAATTATTCTTCTTTATTTAAACAAAAAGAATATTTACAAAAACTTGAAACTCAAAAGTTAGAACTCTTAGAGCAACTTGAAAAAACTATTGATATAAACCAAAATATTCCACATCAACTTAATCAACATAATGAATTAGATCAAATTGATAATCTTGAAGATATTAGTAATCTTGAAGATATTAGTAATATTCAATTGGATTCGGATTTACTTGAAAAAACATTAGATAGTATTCAATTAAATCAAGAAGAATTAGAAAATCAATTAGAAAACCAAGAGTTAACTCTTCAAACTGAAGGTTTTATTAAAGTTCAAGATATTGAAAATATTGATAAGGTTCAAGAAGATTATAATAAAACTCAAGAAATTGAAACTTTTATTAAAACTCAAGAAACTGAAGCTCCTATTGAAACTAATATTGAAATTCAAAAAATGGAAATACCTCTTGAAGCTAAAGAAATCGAATTACCTGTTGAAACTAAGGAAATTGAATCCTTTACTAAAACTCAAGATATTGAAGTTTCTATTGATTCTCAAGAAATTGAAACCTCTATTAAAACTCAAAAAATTGGAACTCTCATTGAAAGTAAAGAAATTGAACTACCTGTTAAAACTCAAGAGATTGAAAATTCTATTAAAAATCGAGATATTGAAAATTCTATTAAAACTCAAGAAATTGAAGATTCTCTTGAAAATAAAAAAATTAAATCTTTTATTACAATTCCAGAAACTCAAACTACTACTAAAATAATAAATCAAATTTCTTCTTATAATGAATTAAATGAATCAGTAGATAATGAAATGACTAAAAAAATAAGAATTCAAGATAATATACATGAAATCAATGAACAGGAAACAGATAAGGAAATTATATTTAGAAAATCTTTAATAGAATTATTTGAATCTGAAACTATAGATATGAATCTTTTAGAATCTTACTTATCAAATATAGACAAAGTAGAACTAGTAAATTTAGATGATATTATTATAGTTAATGTTTTTTATATAATATATTTACTAAAATTGCAGGAAAGATTAAATTTAGATGAAATAATTAATAAAATTGATTTTAATTTGTTTTTAGAAAAAAGAGATCAATTTATTAAACAAAATTTATCTTTAAAAGAGTTTTTTAATTCTATTATAGATATAGAATTAAATATAATTGATACTAAAAGTGTTTTGTTAAAATTGAAAGAATTAATGATTAAATTTAAAAATCAGATTTATTATTTTTCTTTTTTCTTATTTGTATTGTCTTTAGTATATTTAAATTTAAATAAAATATCAGATTATAAAAAGTATTTTCAAGTTATCTTAAATAATTTTAAGAATATAAATAAAAATATGTTTAATTTTTTTAATTTTTTAAATAATATTATTATTGAGGCTTTAAAGAATTATGTTGATCAAAATTAAAAAATAAATTAAAATTAAGTTAATTAAATTTAAAGGAGGTTTTTTTATGAAGGTTTTAATAACAAGGAGATTACCAGGAGATTATCATAAATTAGTTCAACAAAATTATGAAGTTATTTTATGGGATAAAGATGAAGTAGTTTCTAGAGAATTTTTACTAAATAATATAGAGGATGTCGATGGTTTATTATGTTTATTAACTGATAAAATAGATAAAGAAATAATTGATAGTGCTAAAAAATTGAAAGTAATAAGTAATTATGCAGTAGGTTTTGATAATATAGATGTAGAATATGCTACTTTAAAGGGGATTGTGGTTACTAATACTCCGGGAGTTTTAACTGAAACTAGTGCTGATTTAGTTTGGGCTTTAATATTAGCTGCTAGAAGACATGTAGTTAGTGCTGATAAATTTTTAAGAGAAGGTAAATTTAAGAGTTGGGATCCTAATCTGTTTTTGGGTTATGATGTATATAATAAAGTTCTTGGAATAATAGGGCTTGGTAGAATAGGACAAGCTGTTGCTAAAAGAGCTAAAGGGTTTGATATGAAAGTAATTTATTATGATAAAACACCTAAACCTGAAGCTGAAGAATACTTGCTAAATCAGTATAATTTAAAAGTAGAATATAGGGAATTAGATGATTTATTAAAAGCAGCTGATATTGTTTCTATTAATACTCCTTTAAGTAAGGAAACTTATCATTTGATAACTTATGAAAAATTAAAGTTAATGAAGAGGACTTCTACTATAGTTAATACAGCTAGAGGACCTGTTATTAAAGAAGATGATTTAGTTAGGGCTTTAAAAGAAGGTTTAATTTTTTCTGCAGGATTGGATGTATTTGAATTTGAACCTAAAGTACATCCAGAATTATTAAAATTAGATAATGTAGTTTTGTTGCCTCATATAGGGAGTGCTAGTTTTGAAACAAGAGAAAAAATGGCTGAAATTGCTGTTAATAATTTATTACTTGTTTTACAAAATAAAGAACCAATTTTTTCAGTTAATTATTCTTTGATAAAAAATAAAGTAAATAATTAATTATGATTAATTTTTTTAATTCTTTTTTTGAGTTTTTTTTTTAATCCTAAAAACTAAAGGTTTAAAAAGA
>JBMFOW010000096.1:0-6081 GCA_049969455.1 bacterium
CTGTTAAATATCAAGGACTTTTGAATTGCTTACCTTCTGCTCTCTTTATCCTCGTACCATAGATACGAGGTTTTAGAGAGCGGTTTTTTATAAAATAAAATTAAAAAGTATTGTATATTTAGTATAATCCTTAGAAGCATCTAAAGAAAAAGATAATTTATATTTATCCACTTTTGTATAAATTATACTACTTCTAAAAACCCATTTAGGTAATTTATAATTTATATTTACTAAATTATTTTGTAAATTTTCTACGATATTCATTTCTTTTTGACTAAGATTATAGTTTATACTAAAATTTAAATGATAAAATTCTTTATCATCTTTAATAAAATCTATATAATCCAAACCTAAGAATAATTTATTTATATTTTTTGAATTAAAATTAACCTCTCTTATCCATAAAGGATTATTAACTTGTGTTAAATATTTATAATTTGAAATATTATAATTGTCAAATCCTACAAAATAATTAGTAATATTTTTATTATTATCTATTTTATTTTTAAAATTAAGCTCAATTCTTAAATTATCAATATAAAAATTATAATTTGCATTTTCATTTAAATTTAAATTAACACCAGTTAATCCACTATATTTCACATCATAATTATTTCTTATATAATTAACAAAAATAAAATTATTTTTATTATTAAATATAGCAGATAAACCATAATTAAAAACTTTTGATTTTTCTTTATATATCCCAATATTATTTTTAGCATCTATATTTGATATACCACTTATTAAATTTAATCTAAAATTATTAGAAACTTTCTTTTCTGCTATTAAATTTATAGAATTCATATCAGCATCTAATAATTTATTATTATAAAATTCTACAAAATTAAATTTATAAATATTCCAATTAGATAAATTATTTTTAAAATACTGATTTTCAAAATATTTATTAATAATATAATTCCTATAATTAAAAACATAATTTTCAGAAAAATTAAGATAATAAGATTTAGTTCTATTCATATTAAAACTATTATTTAAATTATTTAGATTATTATTAGGATTAAAATTAAAAATAATACCTGGATTACTAGAATTATTATACCAAGAAACAGTTATATCCGGATTTAATGAAAAATGTTTAATTATATCATTACTAAAACTACCAGTTAAATTACCATCATTTTCAACTATATAGTAAGGCACATTTAAATAAATATCATCACCTACATAAAGATGTAATACCGTATTATTAAAATTTAAATTAGAAGTTGAATCTACATAAATAGGTCTTAAATATAAATTAGGATCTCCATTTACATAAAAAGCAAAAGAATTTAAAATAGCAGAAGAATTAAATAATATAATTGCTCTACTATTAAAAGCTAAATCCATTAAAACAGGAGTATCTATTACTATAGGAGATAAACTACCTGAATTATCTAACATTATACCTGCAGAATTATAAAAACCAGTAAAATTTCCCCTTATCCTTATTAATCCATTATTTACTACACTTCCAGCTAAAACATTTCTTAAATATATAGCAGAAGTAGAATCTAAAAAACCAGTAAAAGAAGAATCATAATTAGTATCTATAAAAATATTTCCGTTATTAAATAAATTTAAATTATTAACATTATATATAGCTATACCATCATTTGATAATCTATTAGAATTAAAATTAGTACCCCTAAAATCAGAATAAATATTACCATTATTTAAAATATTAACATTATCAATATTATCAGTAGGATTAAAAACTAATAAAGCCTGATTCCTAAATAATGAAGAAAAATTAGTATTATTTAAATTAGCAAAATTATTAATATTTCCATAATTTTGATAAATAACATTATTAAAATTAGGATCATTAGAATAAGCATTAAAAGCATAATTATATCCTCCACCATTTACATTAGCATTATTAGATATAATCCCATTATTAATATTTCCATAATTATATACTTCAAAACTACCCCTACCTTCAAATGTAGATATAGAAAAATTATATAAATTATCGATAATAGAATTATTAACATTAATTATATTATCTATATTACCATAATTATAAGAATAAGCATTTACATTATAAGGAAAATAAATAGAATAATTAAAAAAATTATTAGCTATAGAATTACTTATATTTAAACTTGTATTAATATTATTATAATTATAAACAAAAGAATTATTAGACCCATTAGTAGGCCCTGAAAAATTATATCCCATCCATGAAGACACATTTAAAAGATTAAAATTAAAACCTAAAGAAATAATATCTATTGAAGATATATTTGATATACTATACAAAAAAGAATTATTATAAAAATAAGAATTATTAGGATCATAAACATAAATTCCTAAATTATGATTCCATCCCCAAGGATTAGGAGAAGATCCACTATAAGTATTACTAATTCCAATTTTATTATTAAAAGAATTTGAGTTAATTATAGGAGGATTAATAATATAAAACCAAGAAGGAGAACCATCTGTAGAAACTGCCTGATAAACCCTATCATCTGAATAACTTTTATTAATTAATACAAAAAAAATACCTATAAACACAAATAAAAATACAATAAAATTAAATAAATAAAGCTTAATCATCTAAAACTAAAACATCTCCTTTAATTATTATTTATTTAATTACTAATTAATTATTTATCTTTTTTACGACTTCTTATATATAATTAGCTAAATAAATATTTCTTAAAATCAAAATAATTTCCTTCTTTAATAGACTTTCTTATTTTCTTTAGCAACTCATTATAAAAATATAAATTATGAATAGTTAATAAAGACATACCAATAATTTCATTAGCATTAAATAAATGGTTCAAATAAGCTACACTATAATTTTTACAAGTATAACAATTACAGTTTTCATCTATAGGTAAATCATATTTTTTTACATCTTTACCTTTATAATTACTAGCCGTTATATCTAATGTAAAATTATTTTTATAATTATCTTCATATTTAGTAAAAACAGTACCAGTTCTAGCATATCTAGTAGGAATTATACAATCAAAAGTGTCAATCCCATGTTCTATAGCAATAAATATTTCATTAATAGTACCTATACCTAAAAGATGTCTTGGTTTATCTTCTGGAAAGCTCAACCAACTCAAAATTTCATATAAATCTTCTTTAGATCTCCCTAAAGACCCCCCTATAGCATAACCATCAAAATCTAAAGACAAAATATTTTCTAAACTCCATTTCCGTAAATCATAATAATATCCACCTTGTATAATACCGTATAAAAATCTCCTATAATCTGTAAATTTTTGTTTATTTTCTAAAAAATACTGTAAAGATCTCTTTGTCCAATAAAAAGACCTTATAGTAGATTCTTTAGTATATTCATAAGAAGCTAAAGGAGAAGTACATTCATCTAAAGTTAATAATATATCAGACCCCAATTTCAATTGAATTTCAATAGATTTTTCAGGAGTTAATTTTAGTAACTTACCATCTAAATGGCTTTTAAATAAAATACCATCATCTTGCATTAAAGCTAATTTTTCTTTATTGCTAACATTTCTTATATCCTTGTTTAAATTAACCTTAGATTCTTTAGGAAAAATATTAGCTATTTTACCAACTCTATCTATTAAAGCTTGACCTAAACTAAATGCTTGAAATCCTCCACTATCTGTTAAAATAACACCTTTATAATTTATAAATTTATGTAATCCTCCTAAAGAATGGATAATATCCTCATTAGGTTGTAAATGTAAATGATAAGTATTACAAAAAATAGCTTGAATCCCTAAATTATAAACACTAACACTATCTAAAGCCTTAATAGAACCTAAAGTAGCAACAGGAATAAAATTAGGAGTTTCAATAACCCCATGATCAGTTATTATTTTACCTACCCTAATTAATCCTTCTTTATACTCTATCTTAAAAAAATCACTCATTACCCAAAAAATAATAAAATTTAATTTTATTTAATTACTTTATTTATTATATTTTTTATATAAATTTAAATAATAATTAGAAAAAGAAGGGTTATAATAAATAAATTTTTTAACATTATAAATTTGAGCTAAAACAGAATACATTTCAGTTTTAATAATCTTAAAATCTTCCTCATCTTTATTAATTTTAACAATACTAGAAGCTATATTATAAGCAGAATTTAAATCATTAAGATAAAATAAAGACATAACAGTATAATAAACACTAATAATATCAATTTTATCCGCTTTACTAAATAAATTTATAGAATCTTTAAAATAAATCTGATTATTAGGATTATTTTGATTTAAATAATATTTACCTAAAATGTAACTAACTACCCCCCCCTTAATATAAATATTTTTATCCTCAACATTGGATAAATCATATAAAATCAAAGGTTTATATAATACATTAAAAACTTTTTTACAATTGGATATATAATTTTTGTTTCCTTCAATAAGCAAACATTTATTAAAATCTTGATCTATATAATAATCATAAGCTTCTAAAACAACACTATAAAAATTAGGTTTCCTAACATCCATTAAAAAACCTAATTCATTTAAAGGATATATATTTTCAAAAATATTTCTAAACAACCTTAATGAATAAAGATCTTTTTTATTAATTAATTGCTCATAATAATAACTCTTTGCAATTAATAAATAAACATCAGGATAATTATATTTATCATAATAAATAGCATCTTTTAAAACTTTTCTAATATTTTTAAGTAATTTTAACATTTCATCTCTTTGATTTTTCAAATCAATAGATAAATTTTTACTATTTATTATAGAATTATAAACATTATATTTGATTTCAAATTCTTGTAAATAACAATAAGCTAAAGATATATAAGCATTAAGATTATATTTAGAAACTTTTAAAGCCAATTGATTATAAATTTCAGCATTAATATAATCCCCTTTAGCTCTATAAAATTCAGCTAAATTAATATATTTAGAAGAAGATTTAAATGAAGATTTTATAATCTTATGATAATAAGAAATAGCTTCATCTAAACTAGAAGAATTATTAGCTAACTTATCTAAATAATAAGCCTTCAATTCTTTATAAGAAAATATAATAGAAAAAATAATACCTAAACCAATAAAAATTAAAAACAATATCTTAAATAAATTATTAAAATCATAAGAAAATTTATCATTATATTTAATTTCATTTTTAACAAAATCAATACTTCCTAAATTAATAGCAAAAATAACAAAAAATGTAATTAAAACAAAAGCAAATTTAAAATCAACATCAAAAGCTATATGAATCATAGATTGAATTAATCCAATAGATAAACCAGAACTTAATACAACTATATTTAAATTCCTTAAATCTCTTATTTCATTCTCTATTAATTCATTTAAATTATTATTATCATTATTATTAGTTTGATTAGATAAAAATTCTAATAACTTATCTATTTTTTCTTTTAATTTAGTAAAATCTACATTCTTAATAAAATTAGTATAAAAAATAGAAATCCTAAATAAAAAAGAACTAAAAATAAAAATTAAAGAGATAAATCCTAAAAATCCAATTTCAGATAATATTTTTAAATAATAATTATGTGGATCTTTAGAATAAAAATAAAAAGCAGATTGATATAAAGGATAAGTTTTAGAGAAATTATACAATCCACAACCAAATGGAAAATCTTTAGCAATAGAAAAAGAAGCTAAATAAAAATCAATTCTTGCTAAAACAGTATTAGCCAATAAAGATAAAACATACCTAAACGAACTAAATAAAGAATTTATAAAATTTCTATCCAATAAAAACTGTAATAACAAAACAAAAATAACAAAACTAATAGTAGCAAAAATAAATATTAAAGTTCTTTTTTCTAATTTTATATCTTTTAAATCTAAATAAATTTTTCTAAAAATTTTAAAGAGACCAAAATAAAGAGGTAAAGAAATAAAAAAAGAAAGAATAGCAGCTTTAGAACCTGAAAAAAATAAAGCAACTATAGCAAATAAAAAAGCTAAAAAAAACAAAGTAGCTTTATAAAATTCTCTGTAAATTAAAGACAAAACAGTTAATGAAAATGGAACAGGTAATAAAATAAGCAAATACCCAGCAAAAGCATTCTTTTGATAAAAAAAAGACATCCAAGAACTATTTGGC
>JBMFOW010000097.1:0-6069 GCA_049969455.1 bacterium
AGTTGTTCTAAAATTGAATTTTAAAAAATTAACTTTTATTAAAAGTGATATAGATGTAATATATTCTAAAATTTAATTTAAAATAGAAAAAAACGCTATATAATGGTAAAAATTTAAAAATTACTTTTATTATTTTTGCATAGTAGAATTAAAATATAAATTAAATAATAGTATTAAAATATAAGATGTGATTTCTTACTATTAAAATAAGCTTTTAAAGGAAAATTATATAGCAATATTTATGTTTTGGTTAAAATAAATAGTGTAAGCTTAAATTATATTTAAATATATTAACAAAAATTTTTATATATTAATATAGGATAGTAAGTTATAAGTATTTAAATTAATAGAAATTTTATTTTTTAATTTAAAGTACTTTAAAATAGAAGAATTGTAATATATTAAAAAAATAATAAAAAAATAAAAAGGTGAGTAAAGATGTTAAAAGAAGAACTAAAAAAATTTATTGAAAATAATAATGATGTAAAGGGAGTAATTATAGTTAATAGAGTTAATGGAGAACCTTTTGAATTTGCTGTTAAAGAAAGTATTTCTTTAAGTGATATTAATAGTATTTCTAAGATTGCAGTTGATATGATTAAATTATATGAAAATACTAAAGTTGGTGGAGATTTAATAACTTTAATATTTAATTCTAAAGAATATACAGCAATAATTGATGATTATCAAGATAATAATAAAGTTTTAGTTTTACTATTTAGACCAAATTTCATAACAATTAGATTTGTTGATGAAAGTGCTAAAATATTGCAAAATATTATTAATGTAATCAAAAGTTTATAATTTTTTATAAAAAAAATTGATCTTTAAAATATATTTAAAATATAAAAAAGGATAACAGAGAGTTTAAATATTTTAAATTTTTTGAATAAGTAATATAAAAATGAAAGACAAAAACTATAAAAAAACTTACCATTAGACGAAAGGAGATTGAAAACTCTAAGTTGGGAGACCATTATGAATCAGGAATCCCTTGATTTCAATCAGGGGTATTAAAATTTAAATTGTTAAAGTAGGGGTAAAAAATGGGAATATTAAAATTTTTAATTTCTTTTTTTGTAGTAAGTGTAATTTTTTTATTTATATTAAGTTTTATTATTTGGTTATTGTTTTCTAAGCAAGAAGATAGTTCTAATTTAGTAGCTGTAATGTATTTAAAAGGGATAATAGTAAATGAGGAAGGGGAAGGAGTTATTGATTCTAAATATGTTTTGCAAACTTTAGATAAAATTAAAGATAATAAAAATTATAAAGGAATATTATTAATAATAGATAGTCCAGGTGGTGTAGCTGCTCCTAGTTTGGAAATATCTTATAAAATAAAGAAAATAACTAAGGATAAACCCGTAGTTGCTTATATAGAAAACCTAGGAGCATCTGGGGCTTATTATATAGCTTCTTCTTGTAATTATATTATAGCTAATCCTCAGGCTATTGTTGGAAGTATTGGAGTTATTATTACTATTCCTCAAGTTTATAAAGCTCTTGATAAAATAGGTATTAGTATGGTTTCTATTAAAAGTGGAAAATATAAGGATTCTTTAAGCCCATTTAAAGAAATAGATAATGATCAAAAGAAATATATCCAAGATTTAGTTATGGAATATTATAAGCAATTTGTTAAAGATGTATCTGAAAATAGAAATATATCTATTCAAGAGTTATATAAAGTAGCTGATGGTAGAGTTTTTAGTCCTTATACTGCTAAAAATTATAAACTAATAGACTCTATAGGTACTATTGATGATGCAAAGGATAAAATAAAGCAGCTAATTAATATTAAAGATATAAAATTTAAGGAAATTAAACCTCCTAAAAAGAGTTTCTTAGAACAGTTATTAGGTTCAAAATTAAATTATAATAGTGATCTTAATAATTATATAAAAAGATATTTAAATTATTTTAATTATCAATTATGGATGATAGCTCAATAAATATTTGATAAATATTTTTTAATTATGAAATTAAAAACAGTTTTTGTTGGTTATACTGGAAAAACAGGATCAGTTATTTTTAATAGTTTTAAAAGTGATAATATAGCTTTTGATTATTTAGTTAATTCTGAAAATTTTGATGAATATTTAAAAAATTATTTAGGTTCTAATCAAGTTATACTTGATTTTTCTCATAAAAATTTTATATTGAATTTTTTAGAATCAATTAAATTAAAAGAATTACAAAATATTTTTTATATAACTGGTGTTACTGGATTTAATTATGAAGAAATAAAATTAATTAATGAAATATTTATTAAAAGAGATTTTTTGGGATTTCATTTTCCTAATTTTTCTGTTGGAATTAATTTAATTAATAAATTTATAAATGAAGTTTCTAAATATTTTTTTGATTGTGAAATAATAGAAGCTCATCATCAATTTAAAAAAGATAAGCCTTCTGGTACTTCGTTAATGTCTAAGCATATAATAAAAGAAGAATGGATAAAAAATAATGTAGATAAAGATATTAATATTCATTCTATAAGACTACCTTCTTTAATTGCTCATCAAAATATTATATTTACTAATAATTTTGGTGAAGTATTAGAAATAAAGCATCATTCCTTAGATAGAAAAAGCTTTTATTATGGTACTAAATTAGTTTTTAATAAAATAGTTAATAATTTAAATAAATTAAATTTAAAACCTGGTTTTTACTTTAATCTTAATATTATTGATTTTCTTAATGAAAGTTTATTAAATGAAAAAAATTAGTTTATGTATGATCCCCATACTCATCCTATACTTGTACTTCAAAATTTAGTTAATTCTTTAGATTTTTTTGAATTTTTTAAAGATTTTTCTAAATTAAAACAAAAAATAGAGAACTTAGAATACCTTTTTATATTAAATTCTCCTTTAGAAAATCAATTAGAATTTGAACAAAAGTATAAAGCTTTAATAAATTTTATTAATTCTTTTAAATTACCCATTATCCTTAAGTCTAAAAATTATCACAAATTTTTTATAAATGATTATCTTAAAAAAAAATTGAGATTAAAATTAAATTTTTTAAATGAGAATTACTTTAGTATAATTGATAAATTTTTTTTTAATTTTATTAAAAAAAATTACAGAAAATATTATAAAATTATAGAAGATTATTTTTTAGAAAATAATATAACTAAAACTATAGATGCTTTTACTACTTTAGAATTTTTAGAATTTTATAATCTAATTAATAAAAAAATAAAAAATAAAAAATTAGAAATTTATTATCTTTTGGATCCTAAAATAATATTTAAAATTAATTTAAAAGAAATAAAATTAATATTAAAGGATAAATATTTTTTAGGATTTAAATTTTTTGTTGATGGAACTTTAGCTAATAAGGATGCTATGTTTTATCAAAATTCTTCTTTAGATTTTGATTCAAAATTATATTTAAATTTGAATTTTTATAAGTATTTTCTTGAAAAATTATATTATATTTTAAAAAAAAAGTTAAAATTAATAGAATTAGTTTTGCATATCATTGTATAGGTGATAAAGCTATTGATTTTACTTTAAGTCATTTATTAAACAAATATATTATTAAAATATCTGAATTAGTAAGAGTTTGTTTTAGAATAGAGCATGCTCTTTTTATTGGTGATAAAACTATTCAAATATTAAAAAATAAATTAAATAAATATAATAATGTTAATTTTTACTTTGTTTTTAATCCTAATTTTTTCTTTATTGATATTAATTTTTTAAAGGATATTAAATATAAAAATTTATTAAATAATTATTTTATTTTTAGATTGAAAGAATTTTTTGAATTGTTAGAAAATTATGGTAATTTGGGGCTAGCTTTTGCTTCTGATTGCCCTGTTATGCCTCTTAATTATGAGTTTTCTATTTTTTTGTTAAAAAATTTTTTATTAAGAAAATAACTTTAATTTTCTAAAAGGGATTTTATTATTTTTATTTAAAAATAATATAAATAAAGAATAAATATGTTTTCTTTTGAAAAAAGAAAGGGAAATTTTTATGACAAAGGTTTGGTATAAAAGTTATCCTGAAAAAATTCCTTTTAATTTAGATTATGAAGAAATTAGTTTATTTGATATGCTTAAAAAAACTGCTCAAAATTATCCAAATAATATTGCTATTATTCTTGATTATGATAACTTTTGTCAAATTGTAAAGAAAAATTATCTAATTATAAAGTACCTAAAGAAGTTGAATTTATTAATGAATTACCTAAGAATCAAGCAGGAAAAATTTTAAAAAGATTACTTGTTAGTAAATAATATGAAGGATATTTTATGGATAATAAAAAAAAGGAATTAAATTCTTTAAGATTAGCTTTAATTATAACATTTATTTTTGCATTAATTGAATTTATTGTAGGGTTTTTAACTAATAGTTTAGCTTTAATTTCTGATGCTGGTCATATGATAACTGATAGTTTTTCTTTGTTTTTTTCTTTTTTAGCTCATTATTTAATATTAAATTTAAGGAATAAAAGATTTTCTTTTGGTTTATATAGGTTAGAAGTGTTAGCTGCTTTTATTAATGCTACTTTTTTATTAATTATTATTGCTTATATAGTATTTAATGCAATAAATAGGATATTAAAGCCTGAAGTTGTTTTAGCTAAACCTATGCTTATTGTTGCTATTTTAGGATTAACTGTTAATATTTTGATATTTTTTGTACTTCTTAGACATTCTGAAAATTTAAATATTAAGTCTGCTCTTTTACATGTTATAACTGATGCTTTGGGTTCTATTGCTGCTATTGTTGCTTCTATTATTATTATTTTTACTAAATTTTATCAAATCGATCCTATTTTAAGTATTGTTATTTCATTAATTATGATTCCTTCCACTTTTATTTTGCTTTATCAATCTATTGATATATTCCTAGAAACTATACCTAAAAATGTTAATATAAATAATCTAGTTGAACAAATAAAAAATATAGATGGGGTTTTGGATTTACATGATTTACATATATGGTCTATTAATCCTAAAAATTATATATTAACTATCCATATAGTTAAGGATCAATATGCAGATAATTCATTGTTATTGAATAAAATAAAGGAAATTTGTCAATTAAATAATATTAATCATCTAACTATTCAAATAGAGGATAAAAACTATCAATGTTTTCAAAATTGTAATGAAAGAGATTTGGATATAGATTATGAACACAAGCATTGATAGTAAGAAAATTTTTAAAGATCCTAAAAAGTTTGTTTTAAGAGTTATAAGTGCATTATTCCTTTTTTTATTAGTTATTTTTCTTTTATACAATAATTGGAACTTATTTGTTATTTTTGTTATTTTTGTTCAAGTTGTTGCTATTTATGAGATTTCTAGTATATTTTCTAAAAAATATTATGTAGATAGGTTTTTTTTATTTGTTATTGCTTTTTATTTTGATGTTTTGGTGTATATAAATTCTGTTGATATCATTACTATTTTAAATAATATTAAATTAAATTCTGATAAGTTAATTCTTATTTTTTTATCTATTATCTTTATTTTCTTAATTTTTTCTATAAATTTTGTTATTTATCTTCAAAATAATTTGAAAGATAAATATAAACATAAAAATGAAGTTCTAGATTATGTAGATTTTATTAAAAGCAATATTAATGTTTATGATTATTTTTTAAATAGCTTAGGCTTAAATTTATTAATTTTATTTTATGTTGTAATTCCATTTAGTTTAGTAATATTTATAAGTTCTTTAAAGAATGGAAATTTATTAATGTTAATTGTTTTTACTAATTTTTTTAATGATATTTTTGCATATTTTTTTGGAAAAATTTTTGGAAATAGAAAATTTTTTGAATTTATAAGTCCCAATAAGACTTTAGAAGGTTTTATTGGAGGGTTTATTGGAGGTATTTTAGGAGGATTATTTTGGGTATATTTTTCTAATTTACATTTGATTTTAAGTTTATATAAGGTATTTGTTTTAATTTTTTTAATGAGTTTGTTTGCACCTTTTGGGGATTTGTTTGCTTCTTTTATTAAGAGAAGTTTTGATTTAAAAGAAACTTCTAATGTTATTCCTGGGCATGGGGGAGTGCTTGATAGATTTGATAGTT
>JBMFOW010000098.1:0-5982 GCA_049969455.1 bacterium
TATTTTGAAAAATCAAGATAATAATAATTTAAATAATAATTTGATAGAATTTCAACGTATTTCTTTTGGATTACCTATAAATTTCTTTTTTTCTAGCTTAGGAAATTTAAAGGGGGAATTATTTTTAAAAAAAGATAATCAAAAATTTAGAAGAGCTTCTCCTTTAATTTTTAAAATCTTAGAAATTAATAATTCGGATTTTCCTTTTGAAGCTTTATTTATAATACTTTTATCTAAATTTATGCCAGATAATTCTAAACTTTATTTTAAAAATAAAGAAATTAAGTTTTCTCAAAAAGATTCATTCCAATTATTAAAAAATTTTATTCAAAGTTTGCAAAAATACGAAATCATTAATAAAATAAAATAATTAGTTTATTTTTTACATTTTTTTAATTTTTTTTAACATCTTAAGTAATAAACATAGAATTATAATAATAATATAATATAAAAAGTATTATCAAAAATGTTTTTGCTATGATAAAGATAGAAAAGTTAAATAATTATAATGTAGATATTCAAACTCAAATTCAATCAAAAAGAGATAATAAAATAATAAATATAATAGATGAATTTAAAAAAGAAATAGGTTTTCTTAAAGATGAATTAAATCAAAATAAAGAAAATTTTTTAACAAAAGATAGTATATTTACATTAAAAATATTAGAAAAATTTATTGATTATTTTCAAAGTTTTATTATACCATTTTCATTAAGTAGTATATTTTTTTCATTACCAATTTCTGTAGCTATAGGTTATGCCTTTGTAATTTCTAAATTTGCTTCTAAAAATTTTAGTTTTTTTGATAAAATAATATCAAATATAAAGGAAAAACTAAAATTAGATAAAATAAATAATTTTTTAAATAAAATAGGTAATTTTATTTCCCATATACCTTTATATCCTACAATTAAGGCTTCAAGTGGATTAAAAAATGAGATTATAAAAACTTTAGATAAACTTCCTCTTAAAACAATTAATAAAGCATCTATTATAGAAATAAATGATAAGATTAATGAAAATTATGATTCTTTGGGAGTTACTTTTAATAAAGTTAGTTATATCCCCATATATTTACATTCTAATCCTAATCCTTTTTCATTAGATTATGTTTTGATTCATGAGTTAGGTCATGCAAATGATTTTTATAATAATGTTTTGTTTAATTATAAAAGTTCTATTTTGGGTTTAATTCCTAAATTTCCTTTTGGTTTTAAAGAATTTATAACAGATTATGCTTCAACTAAGGCATTGGAAGATTTCGCTGAATCTTTTGCTTTTTATTATACTAATCCTCAAAAATTAAAAGAAATAGCTCCTATTAAATACTATATTTTAAATTTCTATAATAAAACCAATATTTTTGATAAAATTCTTGATAATAAATATGTAAGAGATATTTTAAAAAATATTTCTTTATTAATTCCAGAACCAATTAGAATTATTTTGGATATATTATCCTTTAAATCTAATACTTCTTCTTTAAAAGAAAATATAACTAATCTTATTAAAGCTAATAATGAAAATGATCTTAAAACATATATTAATTCGAAATTTAATTTATTATCTACATTGTTAGTTCTTAATAAGTCTATTTACTCTATTTTTACAATTCCTTTAAAATATGGGGTCAATAAATTAATTCAAAGGAAAATTATTAATGAGGATACTGCAAATAAATTGGTTAATTTAGCTTTAAGTTATACAATTGGACCATTGGGAACTACTATAGCTTATGTTTTAAATTCTAAAAATAATAAAAAAGAATTAGCTTTAGCTGGTGGAATTAATATTATTATTTTTAATATTTTAAAATTTATGTTTCCTTATTTAATTCCAATTTTAGTTCCATTGGAAAAATTAACTACCTTTGCTTCTTTGGAGTTAATTAAGAAAATTAGTAATAAATAAATTTAATTAATTGAATTATTCAAAAGGGTTTAAGATTTTTTTAAAGAATATTAATCAATGGGATATTATATATTTTTTTTAATATCAATTTATAGGAGGTGAAGAATTTAATGTTTGGTACAGGATTTTTTACGTTAGGTATTATAGTATTAGTTGTTATTATTATTGTTGTTATTAATGCTCTATTGAGCATGTATAGAAAGGTATCTCCTAATAGGGCATTAATAGTAACTGGTTTTAGGGGTAAGAGAGTAGTTGCAGGTGGAGGTACAGTAGTTGTACCATTAGCAGAACAAGCTTCTGAGTTATCACTAGAAGCAAGAATAATTGATATAAAGAGTCCTGAAATTTTGACAAGAGATAAAGTGCCATTAGCTGTTGAAGCTGTTGCTACTGTTAAAATAGGTAGTAGCTCTGAAGATATTTTAAAAGCTTCTGAAAGATTCTTAGGAAAAACTGATCAAGAAATAGATAAAAACATAAAAGAAATATTAGAAGGACATACTAGAGAAGTTATAGCAAGAACTTCATTACAACAATTACTTCATGATAGGGAATCAGTAGTAGCTGAAGTAAATAAAAGTGCAGTTACTGACTTACAAAAATTGGGATTAGCTATAGATGCATATACTATAAAAGACATAGTTGATACTCGTGGTGCTATAAGGTTAGCTTTATCAAGTTTGATAATAGATGTTACTACACCTAAAATTTTAACCTCTGATAAAATACCAGTTAGTGTTAGTGCAACTGCTGCTGTTAAATTTAATTTAGATGATTTAGAGAAGGCAGGAGGTAGATTCTTAAATAGAAAACCTGATGAAGTTGTTGGTAGTATAAGAGAAATATTAGAAGGTAAAACAAGGGAAGTTATAGCAGCTGTTACTTTAGAAAAATTATTACATGAAAGAGAAGAAATAGTAAAGAAAGTAGAAGAGGCTATAAAAGATGATTTTGCAAAAATGGGATTGATTTTAGATACTTTTGCTATAAAGGATATAGGTGATCCTGAAAAAGCTATAGAATTTAGAGTTGCTCCTCAAATAAAAGAGCAAGAAACTCAAGCTCGTATGAAACAGGCTGAATTAGAAAAAACTGCTAAAAACTATGAATTAGAACAAGCTTTAGAAATTGCTAAGAGACAAGCTGAAACAGAAAAAGAAAAAAGAGTATTCACAGCTCAACAAGATGCGGAAGCTAAAGCTCAAGAAGCAAAACAATTAGCGGAAGCAAGAAAAGCTGCTGCTGAAGCTGATGCTCAAGCTGCAGAAAAAGAAGCAGAAGCTAATCAAAGAAAACAAGTAGCTCAAATAGAAGCAGATATAAAGGTTAGTGAAGAACGAAAGAAAGCAGAAGCTAAAAGAGCTGAGGCTGATATGGCTTACCATATAACTGAAAAAGAAAAACAAATAGAATTACAAAATCTTGAGGCTATGAGAAAAGAAAAAGAATTAGAAGCAACAGTAAAGAAACCTGCCGAAGCTGAAAGATTTAAAATTGAACAGTTAGCAGAAGCTGAAAAGCTAAGACAGATAGCATTAGCACAAGCAGAAGCTGAAAAAATTAAGTTAGCAGGACAAGCAGAAGCTGAAGCTATAAAAGCTAAAGGATTAGCTGAAGCTGAAATAACTGAAGCTCAAGGAATGGCTATTGCTAAAGCTATGATGAAGAAAGCTGAAGCTTGGAGATTATATAATAATGCCGCTATAGCTGAAATAATGATAGAAAGGTTACCAGAAATAGCTGAAAAAGTTTCTGCTCCTTTAAATAGAGTTGATAAAGTTATTATGATAGGTGGTTCTAATGGTGCAGGTTTTTCTAATTTAACTAAAGACATAGCAGGTACTGTTGCAACTGTTCCAGAAGTACTTAAAAATTTAACAGGATTTGATATAATTGAAGCTATTAAATCTATACAACAAAATCCAACTTCTACTCAACAACTTACTCAACAAACTCCTTCTACTACTACACAAACTACTCAACAGCAAGCTACCCAACAACAGACTACTCAACAACAAAATATAAGACCAAATATCCCACCTTCTAACCCAAATGTAAAATAGTAATATTATTATAAAATTTAATAAAAACAATTGGGGGCTGAAAAAATGAATATTAGAAACGTAATAGCTTTAGTAAAAAAAGATTTATTAGAGAATAGTAGTAATTTATTTGCTCCTACTGCAATGACTATAGCTTTATTTTTCTTAATGCTTGTATTTATTAGTGCTGTTATGAGTTTTTTTAATATTATTCCTATAGTATTACAATTTCCTTCTTGGGCTTCTAAATTTAATGTAAATGATCAAATAATTAATCCATATATTGGTTTTGTTGCATTTTTAAGTATAATTATACTTCCAATAATAGGAGCTAAAGCTTTTTCTCAAGAAAAAAAATTGAAAACCATTGAATTGTTATTAACCTATCCATTTAATGAAGTAGAATTAGTTTTAGCTAAAATAATTAGTACCTTTTTAATTTATTTTATATTTTTATTTTTTGCATTATTATATTTAGTTATTTTTATATTTTTTTATTCTTTTTTGAATAAAGGTTTTATAGATTTTGGGAATACTTGGAGCGGTTTTTTAGGGTTAATTTTATTAGTTTTATCTATTATATCATTAAGTATATATGTATCTACAATATTTAATGATGTGGTACCTGCTTGGATAGTTTCTTTGGTTATTGTTTTATTTTTGTGGATTATAGGTTATATGGCTGATATAATGCCTATTAATATTAAAAATATTATAACTTCTGTTTCTTTATCTTCTAATTTTGATAATTTCAGTAAAGGAGTAATTGATCTAAAGAATGTTGTTTTCTTTTTAGTATTTAGTTTATTTTTTACTTATTTATCTATTATGAATTTAACTGATAGAAAATGATATAGAAAATAATATAGAAAATAATTATTATCTAAATAGGTATAATGAAAAATTTAATTATTTCTGTTTTAACAAATCCGTTTTTAAAAAGTATATCTCAAAATAAGAATATAAAGAAATTAGCCTTTAAATATGTTGCTTCTGAAGATTTACAAAGTACAATAGATATAATAAAAGAATTAATTTTAAAAAATTTTTTAATTACTGTTTCTTTCTTAGGTGAGCATTTTGAAACTAAAGAAAAAGTTGAAGAATATTTAATAGAAATTTATAATTTAGTAAAAGCTATCAATGATAATGAATTATCAAAAAATGTTAGTATCTCATTAAAATTATCTTCATTAGGATTATTATTTGATTTTAATTATACTATAGATAATTTAGTTAAAATATTAGATATGGCTAATAATATAAGAATACATATAGATATGGAAGATACTAAATTAATAGATGATACTTTTAGAATATTTGATATTATTAGATATGAAAAAGGTTATTTAAATTTAGATATAACTTTACAAGCTTATCTATATAGAACTGATAGGGATTTAAATGATAAGATATTATCTAAGCAGCAAACTAATAATTTGTTAATAAGATTATGTAAAGGAGCTTATAAAGAGAGTTATGAAAAGGTTTTCCCTAACAAAAAGGGAATAGATGAAAATTACTTAAAATTAGCAATGAAATTAATTGATAATGTTGATAAAGTTTATCCTGCATTTGCTACTCATGATTTTAATATAATAAAAAAGATTCAAAATTATGCTCATTTAAAGGGAATAGGTTATGATAAATTTGAATTTCAGATGCTTTATGGAGTGCTCCCTAAATTACAAAATAAATTAATTTCAGAAGGGTATAGACTTAGGTTATATTTACCATATGGAAAAAATTGGTATGATTATATTGTAAGAAGAATTGCTGAGAAACCTTCTAATATTTTCTATGTAATTTTTTTATTATTTACAAAAAAGAAGAAATAAATTAATTATGATAAAAGAATATAAATTAAAAAATATTACTATATATCAGTTAATTTTGGGACCATTAGAAACTAATAATTATTTGTTAGTTAATAATAAAAATCAATCTATTTTAATTGATTGTACATCTAGCAAAGAAATTATTGAATTTATAAGGAATAATAATTTTGATTTAATTTATATATTAT
>JBMFOW010000099.1:0-5955 GCA_049969455.1 bacterium
CCCCCTTAACACGAGGGGGTTTCACCCCCTTAACCCCCTTCTTATCTTTATTCTATAAATAAAAAGATAGATAGGTGGTATAAATACTAATGCAGTAATTAATGATGAAATAGTTCCTCCTATCATCGGAGCAACTATTTTAGATATAACTTCACTTCCCATTTCTTGACTATACAATATTGGTAATAAAGAGGCAATTATAACTATCCCTGTCATTAGTTTAGGCCTAACTCTTTTTACTGCACCTTCAAATATCCTTTCCTGTATCCCCAATTTTTCTATTCTTAAAGAATTTTTTATATAAATAATCATTATTATGAGCATTTCTACAGCTATACCTAAAGTTGCTACTATTCCTGCTATACTTGCTACTGATAAATTATAACCTAATTCTCTCATTATTATAATACTCCCTATTAAGCTGCTTGGTAATAAATAAAAAACTATTAAAACATCCTTTACATCATTAAAAGTTATATACACTAATAAAAAGATAATTATAAAAACAATAGGTAAAATTAATTTTAAGTTATTTATAGTATCTAACCAGTATTTAAAGTCTCCAGTATATTCATAAAAAAATATCTCTTTTTTAGAATTTAAAATATTTTTTAGGATCTGATCTATTTTTTGGATTATTGAATTTATATCAACATCTTTTTTAGGTACTAAGTATATATAATTAACATAAAATCCGTTTTCAAATTTTATTTCAGAAAAACTTTCTTTAAATTCTATATCACAGACATCACTTAATTTTAGTAATTTTCCTTTGATATAAATTGGAGTATTTAATAAAGATATTTTATAGTTTTCGTCTATACCAAGACTTAAGTTATATCTTTTTATTCCATCTATTATTGTAGTTACAGGTTTGTTAGAAAATAGATAATCAAAATATTGCTGAATATCGTTTATACTTAGATTATATTGAAATAGTTTATCTCTGTTATAGTTTATTATTAGGTAGGGATTAGAAGAAGGTCTCTCTGCATATGCAGTTAAGAATTCATTGAGTTTTTTTAGTTCTTCTTCTATTTCAATTGATGTTGGGATTAGATTATTTAAATTATCTGAATATAGTTTAATACCTAATGGGGTTCTGACACCAGTAGATATCATATCAATTCTACCTTTGATTGGTTGTGTCCAACCATTTACTACCCCTGGGATATTTAATTTAGAATCTAATTCATTGATTATATCTTCATAAGTTATATTTTTTCTCCACTGATTTCTAGGTTTTAAAGTTATAATAGTTTCGATCATAGATAATGGAGCAGGATCTGTAGCTGAGTCTGCACGCCCTGCTTTCCCAAAAACTTCTTCCACTTCATATACACTCTTTATTATTTTATCTTGATATTTTAATATCTTATAAGCTGTATCAATGGAGATGCCTGGTATAGTAGTAGGCATATACATAAGCGTATATTCCCTTAAATATGGCATAAATTCAGTTTTTAATGAAAATAAATCTTTAAAAAATAAAAACCATCCTATTATTGGTAGTATAATGAATATTATCCATAGTTTCATTATTATTTTAAAAATTATTTCATAAATTTTTTTAAATATAATGTTAATTATTTCTTCTTTTATTTTAAGTAAAGGTTTATTAGCTATTGGTATTAGAATTTTTATAGCTGGTATAACTACTAAAATTGATAGAACTGCTCCTATTAGCATTAATAAGGTTTTAGTGATTACTAAGGGAGAGAATAGTTTTCCAGTTTGACCTCGGATAAACATAAATGGAACAAAAGATAAAGCTACTATTAATAAGGCGTTAAATATTGGGAAACCTACTTGTTTAAATGAAATATGCATAGCTAATTCTGTTAATGTATTATTTATTCTTTTATGATCTATTTTTAAGAATAAAGAATATAAGAATTGGGGATAAGTTTTTGTTAAGTAAGTATTAAGCAGTAGATAGTTATTTTTTGTTCTATAGTAGTTTTCTATAATAACTATGGCTGCATCTATCATCGTACCTATTGCTAAGATTACTCCTCCTAAGCTCATTAGGTTTGAATTTATACCACTTAAGTTAAAAATAAATAAGCCCACTAATGTGCTTAATAACATAAAAAATAAAATAATAAATGAGCCTCTTATACTATAAAGAAAGATTAAAACTACAATAATAGTAATAATCATTTCTTTTGAGATATCTTTAAATAATCCTTTAATAGTTTCTTCTATTAGGATACTTCTGTTATAAACAGGTATGATTTTGATATCTTTTAAGTTTTTAGATATTTCATTTATTTTTTCTTTAATTAATTGTATAGTTTTGTATGTATCAGATTGATATCTAAGAACTACTATACCACCTACTGTTTCTCCTTGACCATTGTAATCTGCTACTCCCATTCTTAAAGATGGAGTATATGAAATATAGCTTATATCTTGTAATCTAAGGAAATCATTTATTTTTATTTTCATTATATCGTTGATATTTTTTATGTACCCGTTAGTGTTAATGAGTACTTGTTTTTCTGTTAATTCCACATATTTTCCACTTCTGCTTATATTATTGTTTTCTATTGCTTTAATAATATCTTCTAATTCTATTTTATATTGATAAAGTTTATAAGGATTATACTCTGTATTCTTTTTTATATCCTCCTACTGATGTTACTTCTGAAATATTGGGGATGGAAAGTAGAATATATTTTAAATAAAAATTTTGGAAATCCCATAATTCACTTAGATTTTTAGTATTGGATGTAATAACGTATTGATAAGCCCAACCAACTCCAGTTGCATCAGGACCTAAAGAAGGACGTACCGCTAAATCTAAAGTACTTAATTTTTCTAATACTCTATTTCTTGCATAGTATAAATCTATATTATCATTAAATATTACATAAACTAAGGAAAAATTAGGCATACTATAGCTTCTAACTGATTTAACTCCAGGTAATCCCATCATATTAGAAGCTATAATATAACTTATTTGATCATGAATAATCTATGGAGTTTTACCCAAATACTCTGTATATATTATTACTTGTTTATCCGTTAAATCCGGTATAATATCTATTTTTAGATTCTTTAATATAAATAAATCAATAAAAATGTAAATAAATAGAACAATAAAAATAAAAATTATTGAAACTGAATTATTTAATAAAAATTTAATCATATAATATAACCCACTCCTTATTTTTAGGATTTAATTTTTTAATTATTTTTATTTTTGTTTTTTATTTTTTTGTTTATTATTTTAATACAATCCTTTAACTCTTGCTTCACTATCTAGCAAAAATACTCCAGAATAAGCTATTTCATCTTCTTCTTTTAAACCCTCTATAACTTCATAATATCCTTCTCCTTCATAAACATAATATTGGCCAATATTTATATATATAGGTTTAAATGTATTTTTATCTACTTTTTTGAATACTATTTTTTTATCTCCTTTATTTATTATGCTGTCTATTGGTATAAAAAGTGCTGTTTTAGTTTCAGTTATAATTACTTCTAAAGGAATGTTCCAAGGTAATCTTATTTTATTTAAAGATTTTATTCTTATTTTTATTGTTTTGTTTTCGAAATCTGAATTAGGAAATATGTAATCTATTATAGAATTAAAAGTTTGATTATCATATGTTTTTACTAAAACATTTTTACCTATGTATATATCTTTTAAGTAACTTACAGGTAATTCTGCTATTATCCATATTTCTGGGTTTATTATAAATGTATATATATTTTCATTAGCTTTAATAAAGTCCCCTTGATTTACTGTTTTTTTTATTAAAATACAATCATATGGGGCTCTTATTACATTATCTGAATTGATATATCCATATGAACTTATCCTTAGGTAATTTAGTTTTTTTTAAATAGTTTCTCTTAATTTTGGATCATCTTTAACTAATTCTAATTCTTTTTTAGTTTGTTCTATTTCTAAGCTATATATTTTTAAAATTGGCTCTCCTTTTTTTATATATTTACCTTCAAAGAGATTATAAGTATCTTTAATCCATGCATCTGTATTTAATTATAATGATTTTTTACTTGATTCATTTATTGCTGTGTATCCATTAAATTTTAATTCATTTTTTAAAGTTAAATGTTTTACTTTATAAAGTTTTATATTATAATCAACTTTTATTGTATTATTAAAAGATAATTTAGGTTTATTATCTATTATGTTATGAGAATGTTCTTGTAAATTATGAGAGTGATCTATTTCTGTTGTAGTTGAATTAATTAAAGTATGTTTATCTTTATTTTGTATAGAGTTTGTATTATCATGTGAATGTGAATCTGAGTCTGAATCTGTATCTTTAATAGGTACTAATTTCATATTACATATAGGACAATCACCTGGTTTATCTTGTTTAATATCAGGATGCATTGGACAAGTGTATATTATATGATCATGATTAATAATCTTTGTAGTTTTTTCATTTATTTTATTTTTATTATCGTTATTTTTGTTATCTTTGCAACTTGGTATTAGCATAATTATTATTAAAATAATTGTTAAAATTATAGTAAATAAACTGCTTGAAGTTTTTAGTTTAGTTTTATTTAATTTTGGTTTATTAATTAAATTTGGTTTATTGTTTAATTTGGGTTTATTCATTCATAATATATTTCCCCCTTTAATGTTTGAAGTTCTATAAGCGTATCATACATTTGATTTAATAATTCAATTTTTTGTAATTTAATATTTAAAAATTCTTTATAAGCTAAATAGATGTCTAGTAATTTAGATTTATTGTAAGTATATTCAAGTAATAAAGATTTTAGGTATTTTTCTTGTTTGGATTCCTCCTCTTTTATATTAGATAATAAGGTATTTATGTATTTTAATTGAGAGATAATATAATTATATTTTGATTTGTATTGTAATAATTGATTTTGGTATTCAGAATTTAAGGAATTAATTTTTTCATAAAGTGCTTTGATTTTATTTACTGAAATATTTTTATTTTCAAACATTATGGAATATTTAAGCATTAACATATGATCCAAATGTGGTCTTATTGAGTATTCTATAGAAAATTTATTATCTGGTAATTTTGAAGTATCTTCTTTATATATTTCATAATAAATTAATTCTTTTTCTTTTTGAATTTTTATTAGGTAGGGGGTATTATATAAATAATTGTATAATTCGGTTTTGATTATAATATTTTCAATAATATTTTTTTCTAATTCAATTGTTTTAGTTTTATTTATTAATATTTTTTCTAAATTATTTATAGGAATTAAAGAGCTTATAGTTTGAGTATAATTATTTATTTCTAAGTTTATTGAATTTATTTCGCGTTTTAATGACGATATTTCTTTATCAATAATAAGTATATCGGATAGTTTAGCTTTATTATAAGTATAATCTATAGAGATAGTTTCTTTTAATTTTATAAATTCTTCAGTAATATTTTGTAATATTTGCTTTTTTAGATTTAGAAAGTATATATTAATTAAGGCTTTTTTTAATTGATAACTTGAAGATAAAATATATATTGATTTTTCATATTTTATTATTTCATTTTGTTTTATAAGATATTCAATATTAGATTTTATTTTATTTTTATTTGTATTAGTAATTGAGTACATTAGCGTATAAGATGACATAGGCTCATTTGGATTTGGTAAAAGATATTTATATGGAATGTTAGATAATGAAACTCCATATTCAAAAAGGAATTAGAATATATAAAACTATTTGAGTTATAAATATTTGAATTAATTAAGTAATCATAGCTTTTAATATAAGAATTGTATAAATAAAATAAATTAATAAAATTTGATAATTTATATTTTTTTTAGTACAATAAACTAAATGGTTAAATTAATTAATTTTTTAAAAAGTCATAAAATATTGGTTTTTTTACAATATTTAACAATAATTTTAGGCGGTTTAGCAATTATTTTTTTATGTTTATATATTGGCTATAATTTTGGTGTTAATAATTCACTAACCAA
>JBMFOW010000100.1:0-5877 GCA_049969455.1 bacterium
TTTTATTTATTTTTTATTTAATTTAATCATTTATTAAAGAAATATTTTTAAGATTTAAAGGATAATAATTTAGATTATAGAAATTATAGATTCTAAGAAGTTCATTATATTTAGAATTTCTTTCACTTCTTGCGGGAGCTCCAGTTTTTATAAAATAAGAATTATTGGTTGCTATATGAGATATTGTATTGTCTTCAGTTTCCCCTGATCTATGGGATATTATTGTTTTATATCCGTTTTTATTTGCTAAACTAATAGCTTTTATAGTTTCACTTAAGGTACCTATTTGATTTAACTTAATTAATACTGCATTAGCTATATTATTATTTATTCCTTTTTCTATTCTTTCTATATTTGTTACAAACAGATCATCTCCTACTATTAGGATTTTGTTTTTATATTTTAAAGTAAATTCTTTAAAAGCATCCCAATCATTTTCATCAAATGGATCTTCTATTGAAAATATTGGATAATTTGATATTAATTTATCATAAATATTTATTAATTCTTTATAATCTATAGGATTTTTTTGATAAATATACTTATTATCTTTAAAAAATGAACTTGCAGCTACATCTAAAGAAATATAAAAATCTTTTCCTGGCTTATATCCACTTTTTTCTATTGCATTTATTATAAATTCACAAGCTTTAAAAGGATTATCTATTTTAGGAGCAAATCCTCCTTCGTCTCCTACGCTTACACTTAATCCATTTTCTTTTAGTAACTTTTTTAAAGTATTATATACTTCACTACTTGCTTTTATAGCATTTGCGAAATCTTCAAAACCTAAGGGAACTATCATAAATTCTTGAAAATCTAATCCATTATCTGCATGTAATCCCCCATTTATTATATTCATCATAGGAACTGGTAAATAATATTCAAAACTATTAGTCCAGAAAGAAAGATACTTAAAAAATGGCATATCATAGGATTTAGCTACTGCTTTAGCTATAGCTACTGATACCCCTAATGTTGCATTTGCACCTAAATTTGATTTATTTTTAGTACCATCTAATTCTATTAATTTTCTATCTACTTCGAAAATATCGTCTACATAAGTATTAAAAAGATGATCTAAAATAAACGATACATTTTTAATAGCTTTATTAACTCCTTTACCGTGAAAATCTTTTTCATTGTCTCTGAGCTCTAAAGCTTCGTATTCACCAGTAGATGCTCCTGAAGGAACTATAAAACTATCTACAAAAATATCACCTTTTCTTTGAATATAAGCAAAAACTTCTAATGTAGGATTTGATCTACTATCTAATACCCATATAGCTTTTAAATCTTTTAATATTGGCCTAAACATTTTTATCACCTACCCTTATTTTTTTTTAAATTATTAATTAACTAAATAAATCTAAGATATCTTTAGGTATATGTTTTTTTAGTTTAGCTAATGCTTTGTTTATTATTTGTCTGATTCTCTCTTTAGATAATTTTTTCCCATAAACAGTAAAATATAATTCCATTAGTTCATTTAGATTAAGTGGTTTTTTATCAAGGATTCCAAATGAAGAAATAATTAATAATTTTTCTTCATCTTCTAAGTAAGTATTAATATATTCTAATATTTTTGATTTTATAAATGATTTACTGTATAAATTTTCTGGCCCTTCTTCTAATTTGTTTTCTATATAATCTTCTAAAGTTCTTCCACTATTGCTATATTTATATTCTTGTAATGATAATTCTATTTTATAATTACTTAGTTTTAGTAACTTAGAATACTTTTCTACTAATTCCTTTATTTTAGTTTTATATCTTTTTTTAAATATTTGGTCATTAATTGTTATGTTTCCTTCTTTTAAAATTTCTTGAGTTATTGAATCTTTATAAAGATATTCTATTGCTTCTTGTAATGAAACTTTTCTGTTATATTTATTTTCTAAATATATTATAGTTTTTACTATTTTTTGATGTTCTGTGTAAATAGATAATGGAACTTTTAATGGATTATCGTGATTGTAATTAGTTTTGAATAATGAATGATAAATCCAGTAGGTAGCGTAAGTAGAGAATCTAACTTTATAATTTAAATCAAATCTTTCTATAGCTTCTAATGCAGCTGCTATCCCTTCTGAAATATATTCAGAATATTCTAAATTCTTACCTACTAAACTCTTATATATTTTTATTATAAAGGGAAAAATAATTGATATTAATAATATTTTAGCTTGATAATTACCTTCTTTTGCATCTTTGATTATTTCTTGCTCTAATTGTATAGGTATATTTTTAAAACGCTGATAATTTTCTATTAGCCAATTATAATTGCTAAATGAACCTACCTTTAGTTTCTTATATATCTCTTCTTTTGTTGTTATTAAATTAGTATCTTTTATATCTTTTGTGTTCTCATTAAAAATATCTTCTTCTTGTGATTTTATATCTTTTAATAATTTTAATAAAGGATCTTTATTATTTTTTTTTGAATTTTTTGAAATTCTTAAATTTTTAGATTCTTTTTCCATATTCATTTATATTATTATACTCTTGTTTTTTTTAACCTTTTTATTAAATTTTCTTATCAATATTTAATTAATTAAAATTATCAAGTAAATTACCTATATTTTTTATAATTAAATTTATTTCATTTAATGAGAATACTTTTTGCTTTCCAGTTTTCAAATCTTTTATTTGGAATATATTTTTTTCTATTTCTTGATTTCCTATAAATAATATATAATCTGCATTCATGTTATTAGCTTTTTTTAAAGCAGATTTTAAACTATTTTCTATACTAAAATAGAATGAATAATCTTTTAAATTATCAATATTATTATTAACGTTTTCAAAAATATTTAGTAAATATTTAAATGTATTTAAATTTTCTTCTGAAACTATTAAAGCAAATAAAATTTTTATTTTTTTAAGTGATGTATTATAATTATTAATAATAAGAATTAACCTTTCTAATCCACCAGCAAAACCACAACCAGCTATATTATAACTACTGTCTATAAAGTTAGCTAAATAATCATATCTGCCTCCTCCAGCTAAATCTATTATATTGTTATCTAATATAATTTTAACTTCAAAAACTGTTCTGTTATAGTAATCTAAGCCTCTTACTAGATTATTATCTAAAACAAAATTTATATTATTTGCCTTTAATAAATTTAATAAATTATTAAAGTGATTTTTGCAATTTAGACATAAGAAATCAATTGATTTTGGAGCATCTGAAGAAATTTTTTTACAAACTGGATTTTTACAATCTAAAATTCTTAAGACATTTAATTCCAATCTTTTTTGGCAATCTGAACATAAATCATCTTTATATTTTATAAAATATTCATATAATTTATTTTTATAATTTGGTCTACAATTATTACAACCTATAGAATTAATATGTATTTTAAATTCTATATTTTTTATATTAAATTTGTTAAAAATATAATTATAAAGATTTTGAGTTAAGAAGATAATTTCAAAATCAGCTATAAAATGGGGATTTCCTAAGTATTCTATCCCAAATTGAGTAGCTTGTCTAAATCTACCTAATTGAGGCTTTTCGTATCTAAATATGGGTCCTATGTAATAGAATTTTAGGTAGTTATTGTTATATAATTTATTTTGAATAACTGCTCTTACAACTGATGCAGTTAATTCTGGTCTTAAAACTAAATCTCTACCTTTTTTATCTTTAAATTCATACATTTCTTTTAGTACTATATCACTACCAACTCCTACACTTCTTTTAAATAATTCTACTTTTTCAAATATTGGGGTTTCTATTAATTCATAACCAAAAGCTTTAAGATAATCTGAAATTAAATTTATTATTTTTTCTCTTAATGAACTTTCAGGTGGTATAAAGTCGTTAGTACCTCTAGGTCTTTCTATCATTGTTTTTATCCCTTTTTTTATTTATAATAATTTAACTAATTTAATAGTACTCCCTCTAATCCCCATAAATGAGCATTTATTATTTTTACTTTTACAAATTTACCTGTTAAGTCTTTCTCAATTTTATCAAACACTACTATTTTATTAGTTTCAGTTCTACCTTCTAATTTGTTTGGATTTTTTTCACTTTCTCCTTCTACTAAGATTTCTACTTCTTTGCCTATATATTTTTTATTTTTTTCTATTGTTATTTCATTTTGAACAGATATTAGTTCATATAATCTTTTTAATCTTTCTTTTAGTGGTAATTGGGGATAAGTAGCGGCTTTTGTACCTTCTCTTTCACTATAAGCAAACATAAATGCTTGATCAAATCTTACTTGTTTTACTAATTGTAAAGTATCTTGGAATTGTTCATCTGTTTCATAAGGAAAACCTACAATTATATCAGTAGATAATGCAATATCAGGACAAAGTTCTCTAAATTTATAAACTACTTCTAAAAATTGCTCTTTGGTATATCTTCTTGCCATTTTTTTTAAAATTTCATTATTTCCACTTTGTAATGGTAGATGTACATGTTTTGCTATTTTATGAATAGAGCAGATGGTTTTTATTTGTTTATCATTGAAATTAGTAGGGTAGGGTGAAGTAAATCTTATCCATTTAATACCATCTATTAGAGATACATCATAAAGTAAGTCTGCAAAATCATAAGAATTTTTTGTATCTATTCCATATGCATTAACAGTTTGCCCTAATAGTATTATTTCTACATAATTTTTTAAAGCTAAATCTTTTATTTCTTTAAGGATTTCATTTTTTGGTCTAGATTGCATTCTACCACGAGTAAATGGTACTATACAAAATGTACAGTAATAATCACATCCAAACATAATAGGTACATAAGCTGAGAATTTAGATAATCTTCTAGGAGGTATATCTGGTTCAGTTCTACCTGTAAAATCTACATCTACTATTTTTTTATTTTTATTGTATTTTAGTTCTTGTAATATTGTAGATAGTTGGGAAATTCTATGTGTACCTAAGACTATATCTACATGATCTATATTTGAAATTTTAAGATAATCTTTTTGGGCTAAACAACCTGTAACTATTACTATCATGTCTCTTTTTTCATTTTTAATCTTTTTTAATGCTCCTAATCTTCCATAAAATTTATCCTCTGCATTTTTTCTTACTGCGCAAGTATTAAATATAACTATATCTGCGTCTTTTTCATTATTTACTGAGTCAGCTCCAAATTTTTCTAATATACCTGCTATTAATTCACTATCATATTCATTCGCTTGACAACCATAAGTTTTTATAAAATATTTATATCCATTTAACATAACTCATAGCACCCTTTTTTTATTATTCTATAAATTATATTAATTAACCTTTAGTTTTATTAAATTGATTAATTAAATTGATTGATTAAAATTATTGATTAAAAGGAAGTGTTAAGGTTTTGTTTAATTTTATAAAAAAAGGAGGAAATTTTATGAACTTAAAAGAAGAAATAGAAATTGATGCTAATGCAGATATTGTTTTTAAAGTTATGTTAGATTTAGAAAAATTTCCAGAATTTATGGAAGATGTTAAAAAAATAACTATTTTGGAAGAAAATGAAAACAGAAGAATAAGTGAATGGGAATCTGAAATAGATGGCTTGGTTTTTAAATGGCAAGAAGAAGATTTATATTACCCTCAAGAATATAAATTAACTTATAGATTAATTAAAGGTGATTTAGATAAATTTGAAGGTTATTGGCAAGTAATTAAATTATCTGAAAATAAGTCTAAATTAGTATTATTCTTAACTTTTGATTTAAATATTCCTACATTAAAGAGTTTAATAATGCCTACTATAAAATTTAAAGTCAAAAAGAATTTAGCTTTAATGTTAAAAGCAATAAAATCAAGAGCTGAAAGTTTAGCTTTTGCTTAGAAAATAGATAGGAGATTTGGGGTAAGGGTTTTCCGCAAAAGAGGATTCTAAAGGGGGTTACC
>JBMFOW010000101.1:0-5811 GCA_049969455.1 bacterium
ATATTGATATATTATATTCTGCGTTTGATTTCTTTTTTTTATAATTTGATTTTCAATTTTTTCTTTTAATTTTAAAATTTTTAATTTTACTTTTTGATCTAGATTTTGATTTTTTAATAAATTTTCGGTTAATTTTTTCTCTAATTCTTTTTGTTTATACAATATACTATTTGAATATATTTCCATTTCTTTTATAAAATTTAATTCTAAATTTTTATCTAAGTTGTATAATTCATAATAAGTAGTTTTAATTTCATTTTTAATTTGATTTAATTGAGAATATAAATCAGTAAAAGAATAAATAATTTTTGAGATATCTACAACAGCATATTTAGGATTAGAATCCAAGCTTTGATCTATTTTTTTTATTTCTTGATTAGCAAAAATATAACTATAATAAGAAAAAACTAAAATAAATAATAATAAAATTATTAAAATAATAAAATTATCATTTAAATTTCTTTTGTAAGGCAATATATTTTTGGATTTCATTAGTTAGATCAATACCTCCTAATAATACATTAGATTTACCAAAAACGATATATACATCATTTTGTTTATCTTTATATAATTTTTCAAAATCTATATCTTTATTTTTTAAATTATTTAAATCTAAATATGCTATTTTAAGAGAATAATTTAGATTAGGATTAATATCTAAATTATTATTAGAATCTATAGTTTTTATAACTTCATCAGTAATGTCTTTATATCCATATAAAATAGCATCACTACTTAGAATAATTCCAATTTTTTCTTTATTAGCTACAGTTATTACTGCTTTTTCTAATTTTTTATAAAACTCCTGTAAATATTCTTGCTTCTTATTTTCTAATATATTAGATAACTTATTAGCAGCTTCTTTTAAATCTTTCTCATCCTTATTTATAGATATCTTATTCAACTGATCTTTATACTCTATTTCAAGATTATAAATTTTATTTTGAATCTGTTTATAATATTCACTATCTTTAATTTTTCTTAAATCTATTCTTCCTATAATTATATTATTATTTTCAATTTTTTTTGAATAATTACAACTATGTAATAAAAAAGAAATTACAAATAAGCATATCAAAAAGAAATTTATTTTAATTAAATTTTTATATTCAAAAATATTTTTAAACATTTTTTCTAATATTATATTTCTTCATTATAAATATCATTACCTTTATATAAATATAAAATATCAAAAATCTAAAGGATTTTAAAAATAAATTGATAATTTAAATAATATGATAGGTTTAATCTTATTAGGTTATGGTAAATCAAAAAGATTCCTAAAATCTTTAATAAATAACGATACATTAAATCTAATAAATAATACGAAATTATATAATTATCTTTTAGATTCAATGAAAATTAACTTTAATAAGATACTACTTAAAATAAGAGATGATAAAAATATAATGGATTTTTCAATAGAAGTATTTAAAAATATTACTAATCTCATTAAGACTGTTGTTTTTGTAATTGATTTAAATATAGATATAAAAAAATATGAAAACGATTTTAATGAAATTTTATTAACAGAAGGTGGAAGTTTAAGACAAATCAGTTCATATAAAGGTATTCAAAAATTAAAGGAATCTAAATACTTTAATGAAATAGAATATATAATTATCCATGATTTAGCCAGACCATTAATAAATTTAAAAATGATAAATGATTTAATAGATTCTATTAAAGATTATGATGGCTGCACTTTATATATAAACACATTAGATTCTACTGCTTTTGAATTTGATAAAAATTTAAGTTATATTGACAGAGAAAAAATTTTACTAATTCAAACCCCTCAAATTTTTAAGAAAAATGCAATAATAAACGCTCATGAAAATGCTAAATATGAAAAAGATATATTTACAGATGACTTATCTATTCTTGAATTTTATACAACATTTAAAATAAATTATATACCAGGACATAAATTTAATATAAAATTAACTGATATTAACGATTATTTAATAATATTTAATCTATTAAATTTCTTAATTGATAATAATCTCTATCAAAATTATCTACAAGGAAAATTATAATTAAAAAATTAATAACATTTTTTAAATTCTTTTTAACAAATTTAAAACTAAAATAATATTAATTATATTCATATTCTAACAGAAGGGAAGATAAAATTATGAAAATATTTCTTATATTACTAATCGTATTAACAATAATAATAACACTTGTTATTATAATAAAAAATAAAAATCCTAAAAATAAAAGTACTAAAATTTTAAATAATAAAACTGAAGATCAGAATACAACAGGCAAAATTAATTTAAAAGACCAAGAAAATAATATAAAAAAAAGGAAAATAGGAGATTATGAAGTTATTAAATTTATAGGAGAAGGAGCCACTAGCAAGGTCTTTTTAGTAAAAAAAGGTAATTCTTTATTTGCACTAAAACAATTAAACATAATAGATGAAGAATTCAAAAAACGATTTGAAAGAGAAATAGCTATTTTAAAAGAACTAAAACATAAAAATATAGTTAGTATAATAGATAGTGGAATATATGAAGAAAAACCGTTTATAGTAATTGATTATGTTGATGGTGATTCTTTAGATAGAATAGCTACTAAATTAAATATTATTCAAAAAATAGATATCCTTATTTCAGCAGCTAATGGAATAGCATACTTACATTCTAAAGGAATAATACATAGAGATATAAAACCAGAAAATATACTAGTTTCTAAAGATCTAAAAGAAGTAAAAATAGCAGATTTAGGAATATCAAAAGTAGTATATTGGAGATCCATAACCCAAGAAGGCCAAATATTAGGAACACCTGCATATATGGCCCCAGAATTATTTGAAGGTAAATCAGATGATCCTAAAATTGATATATATTCTTTTGGTATAACTATGTACGAAGTATTAACTCATAATGTTCCATTTGATGGAAAACCATCTGAAATTATTCTAAAACATATAAAAGAAGAACCTAAATTACCATCGTTAATAAATCCTGAAATCCCTCAAGCTTTAGATAAAATAATAATGAAATGTATAGAAAAAAAACCAGAAAGAAGATATAAATCTATGTTATTACTTATAGAAGATTTAATAACAGTTAGAAAAAACCTTATAACGCAAAAAAATTAAAACACAAAAAAATTAAATAAATATATTAAATATCCATGTATTTAAAAAACAGAGCATATTTAAAAAATAAAGTAATTTTTATTTTTTTTATCATTACTATTTTTAATATACCTTTTATTTTATTAAAAAATTATGCATACTCTTTAGAAAATATTAAATATGATATTTATCAAATAAACAATACAAAAATTTATTATATAAAGAGTAATAATGAAATGTTAAGTTCATTTAGTATTATAAACAAAATAGGGGCTTATTATGATGAACTTAGTGGTCAAGCTCACCTATGTGAACACATATTTTTTAAAAATAAATATAATAATAATTATATAAAATATATTTTATCAAATAATGGAGCCAAATATAATGCCGCAACTTTCAACGATTTCATTATTTTTTACCTTACTTCTAATAATCAATACATTTTAAAAAATATAGATATCTTTTTATATTCATTTTTCTATCCATCTTTTGATCAAAATGATGTAAATACAGAAAAAAATGTAGTTATTACAGAACTCAATACCGGCTATCAAGATGAAAATATTTATAAAATATTCTCAAAGTATTATAAACCTACAGGAGGAATAGTAAATGATATAAAAAAAATAGATTACAATATTTTGTATAATTACTGGAAAAAAAACTATACCACAGACAATATGACCATAATCATTTATTCATACCTACCATTTAACTATTTTAATAGCTCATTTATAAAATACTTTAATAAAGATCCTAAATACTTAACTACCCAAGAAATAAAATTCAAAAATTTTGAACAAATTGAAAGTAATTTAAATTCTTATTATAATAATTTTATAGATTTTATTAATAAAAATTTAAAAGATTTTGAAACTATAGAAACAAAAGATTACATTTATTTTTACATTGAATCAAAAGATAACATAATTTATTACGATTTACTAAGTGAAATAATTAACCAAAAATTAAAAGATTTTAATAATAATAATAAAAATAACCTTGAATTATACTCAATTTTTATACCTACAAAATTAAGTAATTTTTTTATTATTAAAGTAAAAAAAAATAACACAAAAGACAAAAATTTTTATAAAAACTATATTTTAAATATTATTAATAACATTAGTTACCAAGATTTCAAAAATTCTTACTTAGAATCATATATAGATTATTTAAACTTTTTTTCAAGTAATTTTGAATTCATCCAATTTTTTTCTTTTTTAATTGGTTTAAATTTATTAGATATTATTCAAAATTTTTTAAATCTTTAAATTTATAATATCAATCTATTATTTTATTAAATCCAGTAGATAATTTTTTTTCAATAGATAATCTTTGTAAAATTAGATTAATATTATTATTAAATATATCAAAAATTTCTGAAGTTTTTTGTGTAGTAGGTTTAATTATTTTTGAAATAGAAGAAATATTTAAAATGAAATCTAAATTATTAATAGAATACTTATAAATATTATTTCTTATTCTATTAATTATTTTTAAAGCTTTTTCTTTATCAACATCAACTAAACACAAAACAAATATATCTTCATAAAATCTAGCAACTATATCGACATTATTTCTTACTGATGAATAAATTATATCACCTATTTTTTTTGTAATAAATAATAATTCACTATAATTTAAATCTTTTATTAAATTATAAAAATTATCAATTTCAATTAAGGATAAAATAAGTGATTTTTTAGTTCTATAAAAATAGGAATAAATCTGTTCAAATTTAAGATAAAATCCATTTACATTAAGCAATCCTGTTTCATTATCAGTATATCCTTCATCCTTTAATGATAAAATTAAAACTATATAATTATCGTTTTCTATTGCTTTTATTTTGTAAATTTTATTATTTAATATACAATTATCTTTATATATTAAATCCACAAAATCTATTTTTACCTTTTTTAATAATTTATCTACTATATCATTATAATATATGTACTCTTTAGTTTTTTTATCAAGTATTACAACTAAATCACTTATATTATTTAATATTTGATTAGATATATCATCTATCTTTAAATTACTCATTTTATATTATTATTTTTTTTCACTTAATTTTTCATTTAAAATAAAGAAAGGTAAATTGATATCATTAATGGTTTTAATTTTATCTATTAAATTTTTAAACTGTGCTTCTTCTTCGACTTGTTCCTCTAAAAACCAATTTAAAAATTGAGCAGTTAAATAATCTTTTTTTTGTAAAGATATATCATAAATATGTGATATTTTTTTAGTTACCTCTTTTTCAGAATTTAAAGCAAATTCAATAGGATCCATTAAGTTTTCAAAATTAGTTTTAGCACTTTTTATATCCTTTAAATTTATATTTTGATCTCTATCTAATAGATAATTTTTTATTTTCATAGCATGTTCATGTTCTTCTAAGGATTGTTCATAAAATAATTTTGCAAAATAGTCTAAAGATTTTGATTGATAATAAATAGCAGCACCTAAATAATTATAAGATGCCTGTAATTCATTATTTATTTGATTTTCCAATAAATCCCTTATTTCTTTATCCATAGTTTTACCTCCTTACATTATATCTTTTTTGTTGATATATTACTTATAGAGTGAACTACCTCGCATCACAGATACGAAGCTTCGGGTGAGTTTGAACACCCTATTGTGTCCCTTATAACGAGGACTGTATGTCCGATGTTATATGTTAATATAACGAGTGATGTATTCACGAG
>JBMFOW010000102.1:0-5788 GCA_049969455.1 bacterium
TTCTATATGAATTGCAAAATAAAAATGGTTATTATTATTTATACAAAGAATACATAGAAATATATCCTTTAAAATAAATTTTTTAACAATATTTTAAAGAATATTTAAAGGGTTATTAAAATAAGAGATAAAATATAATAAATAAAGGCCTATAAATTAAGAGGTGAAGTTTTTAAATGAACAAAGTAAAATCAACAGATTTGTTTAACATCTATTTATATACAAAAGATAATTTTAATCCTTTAAATATTTCAAATGAAATATATAAAGGGATTCAAGATGAATTAAATTTAATAAATTACAACATTTATGTGGATAAATCAGAAATTAATTTAGAAAACATAATAAGTAGCATATATGGAGTTTTTTCTCAAGCATTAGTTCCAAATTATAATTATCTAATAGAAATAGCAACAAAAGCAGCTTTAATTTTATCTAATCCTAATAAATCATATATAGATTTTCAAACAAAAAACTTATTAAATGATATAATAAATACAATGAAACTAAACAATGACAATTTAGCCTTAAATCTAGAAAAAATATTAAATTACTATTCAAGTAATCCACAAATAATATTTAATGTAATAGATTTTATATATGATAATTTCAAATCTCAAATTGGATGGGTAGCAAATAAAGATAATCTACCAGATACTAATAAATTAATAGAAATTCAATATAAATCAAAAGCTTTACAAAATATAATAAATAAAAAACAAATAGTAGATATGTTTATTCAAAATGAAATAAAAGATTTCTTAAAAGATATATTTAATATTTTTCCAAATTTAAAAAATATAATTAATTTAAATGATCCTATAATATTAATAAATAAAGATTTCTGGTTAAAATTTTTAAGTATAATAAGTGATAGTTTAAGTGTAGTTAATGAATTTATAAAACCCTATAATGTTAAAGATAATATAGAGGCTTCGAAATTAATGACCTCTTTATATTACCTAAATTTAGCTAAAAGTAATCCTGGAAATATATATTCCGCTTTATCTTATACAAATCAAGAACATAAAAATATAATAAATACAATAACTAATGAATACTTAAAATTTGGATTAAATTCTGAAGAAATTAATAAAAATATAGCAAATGATTTATATAACACTTATGTTGGAATATTATCTTCATATTTTAAAGGGCTAATAAAAAAAGGGGATTTAACTAATGGGGATTGTTTAGATTTTTTAAATTTATATCTTAAAAGCTCTATTATTTTAGATTATATTAACAATAATAAAGATAAAATAGATAACAATAAACTAAATAATATGATGAATGATTTAAGGTTATTTATGATTTCTAAACCCTATTTAAAAGATTTATATAATTTAAGTTTTACAAATGATATAAATAATATAAAATCCTTATTAGAGGTATTAAAAAAGCTTGGTCAAAAAGTAGCTCCCTGGGTTATTTCAAAAAGTCCTAATATGCCTAAAAATAGAGAATTCTGGTTAAGACTTAACTTATTAATAAAAATTATTCAAAAATTAGATAAAAAAGATCCTAATTATAATAATATTTTAAATCAAATTGAAAATTATTTAAAAAATCAAATAATTCCTTCTTATAGTGATACTCTATATTTTAACAACACTTTAATAAATAATATTTACAATAATAACATTTATAATGACAAAGATAGTTTTATAAATAACTTAAGCAATATATTAAATACAATAGTAGGTTTCCCAATAGCTACTAAAATGGATCCAGATTACTTATTTAGTAATCTGATATTAAATAATTACATAAAAGAAATAAATAAACAATCTCAAGAAAACAAAGATAATATAAATATCAATTTACAAAATTATAAAAATAGTATATTTAATCAATTATTATTAAATATAATGTCAAAAGATACAAATCTAAATAAAGTTTTATATGATTATAATTATTATAAAAATATAATAAAGGAAGATACTTTACAAAGTGCATTATTAGATGTAATAAGTACTTTCTATGGAGCAAGTACATACTATCTTGATTTTGAAAATTAATGTATATAAATCTTACTAAAATAAAGAGGATTAAAAAGATAAAAATAGAAAAATTAAAATATGATTTAGTTAATTAAATATTAGGGGGTGTATATTTATTCGATATAAGTTTAAGTGAATAAAAAATAAAGCAAGAAGGAGGGTAAACAAGGAGTGATAGAAAAAGAGTTAAATAACCAAAATTTTAAATTACATAATAATGGAAAAAAGAATAATAATGGTAAAATTAAATCGAAATCAACTAATTCAAAAAAAATAGATTCAAAAGAAATAAAAATCCCAGTTATTCCTACTTTAGGAAAGCACATAATAGTAGAGTTATCAGGTTGCTCAGAAGAGGAAATAAATGATTTAAATAAAGTAGAAGAAATAATGAACCAAGCAGCAAAAAAAGCAAATGCTACAATAATAAAAAGTGTATTTCATAAATTTTCTCCAATGGGGGTAAGTGGTGTAGTAGTTATTTCAGAATCTCATTTATCAATTCATACTTGGCCAGAACTAGGCTATGCTGCAATAGATATATATACCTGTGGTTTTGCAACAAAACCTTTTAAAGCTTGTTATTTCTTAGCACAAAAATTTAAAGCTCGCAAAATTAAAGCTACTTACATAATAAGAGGTATAAAAAAACATTACAATTTTTATACTCATAAAATAAAAATGGTAGAAGGAAATATAAATACTTTAAAAATATTACCAACCCTTGTTAAAAAAATTCAAAATAATACAGATAGTTTTCAAAAGGAAAACAAGAATACATTATTACTGGTAGGTGAAAAAGAATGACATTGTTTTTACCAATGGATGACTATCAAAAATTTAATGAATCTTTACCTTTGCAATGGTTATGGTATCATGAATATCACAGTCCTTATGAAGTCCATTCACATGCAGTAAAAAATATATTAATAAGAACAAAAAGTAAATATCAGCAAATAGATATAATAGATACTTACAATAGTGGAAAAGTTTTAATACTAAATAGTGAGCCTCAATCTGCAGAAGTTGATGAGTATATATACCATGAATCTTTAGTACATCCAGCAATGACTGCTTGTAAAAATCCTGTTAATGTTTTGATTATTGGAGGAGGAGAAGGGGCTACTTTAAGAGAAGTTACAAAATATAAAAATGTAAAGAAAATAGTAATGGTAGATATAGATGAAGAATTACATAAAATAGCAAAAGAATATTTAAAAGAATGGCATCAAAATTCTTTTGAAGATAATAGAGTTACTCTCGTTTTTGATGATATCAAAAATTATATTAATAAAGCTATAGAAAATAATGAAAAATTTGATGTTATTATTTCAGATTTAAATGAACCTACTGGAAGTACTCCAGCTTTTAAAGTATATACCCCAGAATTTATTGAAAAAATTCTAAAAATATCAACTGATAATTTAATTATGGTTTTACAAGCTTCAGATTTAAAAGATATACTTTTTTGGGAATATAGACAGGATAAAGAGTATCCTATTATTTTTGAACATTTTGAATTATTTTCTCAATATTTTAATGATATATTATTATACCATGTTTTTATACCTTCTTTTTTTAGTGATTGGGCATTCCTTATGGTATCTAAATCTAAAATTTCTGTTGATATAAATAATATTGATAATATAATAAATGAAAGGATTTCTGGAGAATTAAAATTCTACGATTCTGAAACTCATAAAATGTTGTTTTCTTTACCTAAATTTGTAAGAGCTACTTTAAGTAAATTTTTAAATAAAAAGAAAGTAAAAATATAAAAAAAATTTAAATAAAAGGAGTGAAAAATATGAAGAAAAATCTTCATCCAACAGTTTATGAAACTACGGTAATCTGTGGTTGTGGAAATACTTTTAAAACAATCTCTACTAAAAAAGAACTAAAAGTAGAAATATGTTCTAATTGTCATCCATTTTATTTGGGACAAACTACTACAACAATAGAAGCTAAAGGTAGAATTGAAAAATTCTTATCTAAATTCGGTAATAAATATCAAGATAATATTTTAAAACAACATCAAAAAACAAAAGAAAAGAAAAATAAAACTAAATAAATTTTAAATAATTATTTTTAAATCAAGATTATGAGTAATATTATAAATTTAAAAAAAGAGTTAGAATATTTAGGAGTACATAGAAGCTTAGAACCTAAAGAAATTATTCCCCAAGCTGCTTATAAAATAGATAATTCACTTCCTATAAAGGATAGTGAAATATTATTTGAGGTAAATTCTTTAAATATAGATTCTGCTTCTTTTCAACAGCTTAAAAGTAGCTTGAATAATAATAAGGAATTAATAAAAAAAGAGATATTAAAAATAGTAAAAGAAAGAGGAAAAATGCATAACCCTATAACAAATTCTGGTGGGGTTTTCTTAGGTAAAATAAAAGAAATAGGTAAAAACTATAAAAATAAAAATTTAAAAATAGGTAGTAAAGTTATCTCTTTAACATCTTTAACTTATACTCCATTATATCTTGAGGATATTATAGATATTAATTTAAATACTAATAGTGTATACGTTAAGGGTTATGCTATATTGTTTTACAATAGTCCATTTGCTGTAATAGACGATATAAATATAGAAGAAGAAGTTTTAATGATGGTACTAGATGTAGCAGGTGCTCCTGCATATGCAGCTAAATACTCTAAAATAGGTGATACTGTAGTAATTTTAGGTGGTGGAAAATCTGGAGTATTATCAGCTTACCAAGCATTCCTTAGAGTTAAACCTACAGGTAAAGTATTTATTATAACCAAAGAACAATCTGAAATTGAAATATTATCAAAATTAAATATAGCAGATAAAATTATTAAATCCGATGCTACTAATCCTATTCAAACTTTAAGAGAATATTTTAATTATAATAATGAGTTAGCAGATTTAGTTATAAATTGTACAAATGTAGGTAATACAGAAGCTACTTCTATTTTATTAGCTAAAGACAATGGAAAAGTCATTTTCTTTTCAATGGCAACTTCATTTACTCAAGCAGCTCTTCAAGCTGAAGGATTATCTAAAAATATTGAACTCATAATAGGTAATGGCTATTATCCAAATCATGATAAAATAGCTATAGATTGCATTATTCAAAATAATAAAATATATCAATTTTTTAAATCTAAATTAAATAATGAAAAAAATAAGTAAAACAAATTATAAAATCCATTTAGTTCATATTTCTGCTCTTATCAATTTAAAAAAAATAGAAGAATGTCAAAATTATATAGAAAATATATTTGAATTAGATTTAGAAGAATCAGAATTCATTTTTTTTGAATCAATTTTAGAAATACTTAATTTAACTAAAGAATTAAAATCTAGTTTTTATAAAAATACTGATATTATTGAAAATAAAATATCTAAAATTAATGAAAATATAGAAAAATTAAGAGAATATGATAAAATAATAGAAAAAGAATTTCTTGAAAATTTAATAAATACTTTATTTTTCATAAATGATTATAAATTATCTAGGTTTTTTATTAATTGGCAAAGTTTTATATAAAAAAATTGAGTTATTTAAGATTAAAAGCAAAAACAAACTGTGTAAGAATAAAAGTAAAGAAAAATAAGTTCCTTTAAATGTAATCTCTTAATTAAATACCTTAATTCGTAAAATAAGATTAAAGAAAGAATAGAGGGGATTTTTAGTTTCTTAATGGAGATTACTAAGTAGCAAAATCCCTTAAGGTGTAAGATAACTTAAAAAAATAAAAGAAATGGAAGGGGTTTTAGGGATAAAAAATAAAAAGGGGGTATGGGG
>JBMFOW010000103.1:0-5628 GCA_049969455.1 bacterium
TCTTTTTTTTTAATTTGTTTTATAGCTTTAGATTTTTCCTTTTTAGATCTAAATAGGGTAGGGGAGTTATGAGTTTAAAGTAACTTTTTTACAAATTTAAAGTAATTCTATAATACAGAATAGTAAAAAATTTACTTTTAATGTTTTTATTTTTAGTAATTATTTAAATTAATAGTTATTTAATTCATATTTAGATTTATATTCTACTTTTGTAATTTTTAAGCCATTATCTAGTTTTATTTCTGTTATCACTTCTTGAATAATTTCACCAGTATCTGCAACATTAGAATAACCTAAAAAGTTTTCAATTTTTTTGGTTTTAAATTTTCCTTCTGTGGTTTTGATATCATTTTGAGAATTAAAATTTTCTATGCAATCAACAACAATAATATCATTATATTTATTCTTAAATTCTTGATTATTAAGTAGTTTTTCTTTTAAAAGATAATCATTATTTAATATATCTTCAGGTATTTCTTTATATATTTTTATGGGTAAAAAATTAGCTTCTTCATTATTTAAAAGTATAATTTTTTTTGAATTCTCATTTTTTAATGTTTTTTGTTTAAATATCTTCTTTAAAATCTCAGGTAATGATAGAATTAAAAAAGGAAGAAATAAAATTATTATCAAACCTATGATAAAAAAAACAAATAAATTTATAATAAGATTAATAATTAAATCTTGCGTTTTTTTAACTAATTTTCCAAAAAAAGAGTTATTTGAATTATCCAGATTATATAAATAATTTAAATTTTGAATTAAATTTTTCATAAATTAATTTTGCTATATCTCCTTATTATATAATTAAATTTTTATACTAAAAATTTCTCAAATTAAATATTAGGTTAAGTTAAATATTAGGAGTAAAAAAGTAGCAATAGTAAATAAAAAATTATTTTTCAGAATATTTATGAATTAAAATATGTAAATTAGTATCTTTTAATATCTGTTTTATAAGATTTTCAACTTTTTTGGGATTTAAATTCCCAGTACCTGCTCCTAACAAGGGTAATATAATCCTTTTTATAGGTTTATTTAATAAATAGCTTAAATAAGATAGGTTATTTTTTATCCAATATAATCCTGTTATTATTAAACTGTAATCACTTGGAAATCTCCAATCTATTTTGGTAGGTAAATTCAAAATTAAAAAATCTTTTTCTTTGTATATATGAGGATTATATGAAATTATTTCTTTAATTTTAAAATTATTAAATTTTAAATTTCTATTATAGGAAATAAATTCTGCTTCTATTAATGCTTTAACATGAATTTCATTTTTATAACAAGCTTTTTGATAATCTTTAAACATTTCAGGAAATCTGTTTTTGAATTCTTTGGCAATCCCTTTACCCATAATTCCAACAGTATTAACAGAATTAACCATAACATCTACTTTATAACTAAAGAAATCTCCTTTAACTATTTCAAAAGTAGCTAATCCTATTTTTTCTATCATATTATCTACTCCTATTTTAATAATTATCTTTAAAAAAGAAATAAGAACTTATAATAACAGGTAGCCCATAATTTAATTTTTTCAGTTTATATCTACTTGTAAAATTTGATACATATATTTCTTTTATATAAAAATTTTCAACAATTTCCGGTACTAAACATTCAGCCATAAGTTCTATTTTAACTCTCCAGTTATTATACCAACTATCTGCTCGTATATTTTCTAAAATTTTTGAAATTATAAAGGGATTTATATTATTAACAGAATAAAATCTAGAATAATTAGATGATGCATTACCATCTGTAATAAAAACACCATTTTTTTTAATAATATCTCCATCTATCCCAAGAATGATTATATTATCTTCTCCAAATTCATTTATAACTCTATATAACATAGGATTTCTGGGCTTAAAATATAAATTAACATAATCTAATAAACTTTTACCATCAGGTGTAACTTTATATTTTCTTCTATTTATTACTTCAACTTCATAAATTGATTTATAGCTAATAGAAGAATTTTTTATCTTATTGTGAGAATAAATACCAAAATTCAAAATAGAATCTAAATTATAAACATGGGTAATATAATAAAACCTATTAACCATTGCTTGTATCATTTTTATTAAGATACTTTTAAATTTGTTCTATATTTTATTTATAAAAGACTATCTAAAAATCCTTCTAAAATTAAAATAAATATTAAAAAATTATCTAAAATGTTTTTAATAAAACACTTTGTTTTATTTTAGTAGTTTTATATAATTTACTAAGAATATATTTAAAGAATAAAAAAATTAGGAAGGGGTATTTTATTAGCAGGTAGAAGATATATATACAATTTCGTCAAATATACATTTGACGAAATTATTGATCCTAATTCTTTATATCTTCACTTTAAAAAATATTTTCTATAATTTTAAATCTCTATAATTTTAAACCTTTTGATAATAAAAATAATGATTATTTATTTATAAAAGTTAATTTTCAATTTTTTTGTTTTATTATATTTATTTTTTATTTTATTATACTATTTTATATTTTTTGCTTCTAATTAAAAAGCTAACATTTATTAAAAAACAAAGATAAAAGAAATTCTATAGTAACTTATAATTAACTTATATCTTCATATAGTTTATACCTTTACATAATTTATATATTTCATATAATTTCAAAAATATATCCTTCATTACAAAAGAATTTAAGAATATACTCTCTTTCCTAAATTAAAAATTAGGTGCTTTTTTGTAAATACCTACTTTTGAGAAATCACATATTTTTTAGTAGGTATTTTACCACTATCTAAATTATCCATAAATACTTTTACCATCTTTAAAACTTGATCTTTTAGGTTATCTAATTCTTGCTTAGATCTAGGGAAAAAACTATTACCTATTTCAAAAGTATAAGTAAATCTACCCTCTTTATGGTGATAATCTAAACTACTACCAGTAGTAGGATATAATTTAATAGCTTGCATTAATCTAAAACTATTATTAACTGATTTATTTATTTGTTGTCCAACTTCTTTATAAATACTATCTAATTCAGAGGGATTATTAGTATATCCCCAAGGATATAATATCATATTTCCATAACTATGTAAATCAATAACGGTATCAATATTCTTAGAATTAACAAAATTAGTTATAGCTTTTATTTCTTCTTCACTATTGCCATATGGACCTCTATATGTATCTGAATTTACACTATCACTAGCTCCATAATCATCCCAAGTACTATCAGGTTTATCGTTTGGTTGTCTATAAAGTGTAGGGTCTTTTGGGGTAAAGTAGTTTCTATTTAGATCTACTCCTATTCCATTATCGAATTTAGTTCTATTTTTTCTCCACCATCTATCTTGTTTTAGAGAATATTCGTAACCATCAGGATTAACAACAGGTAAAATATATATATCTAAATCATCAAGATATTTATTTAGTTCTGGATCATTAGATTCTAATAGTCTTTCTGCAATGTTAAGAGCAGCTTCACCTGTAGCCCATTCCCTTGCATGATGTAATCCAGTTATTAATACACTTTTTTTCTTACCTTCTTCATCATTAATATTCTTAGATATTCTCATAACTACTATATCTCTTCCTTCAAAAGTTTTACCTAAATATTCTAATTTAATTTTATCAGGATATTTTTTTTCTAATTCTTTCATTTTAGATATAATTTGATTATAATCTCTAATAAATTCGGGAGCTTTTAAATTATCCATCAAATAATTTTTAAAATCTGAAATTATTAAATCTTTATTTATAAAATTTAAACCTTTTTTAGTTACTTCAAATTTTAAATCATCATTTTTTACTAAAAAATCTGTAATTTCATTATCATCTAAAATATGATCATTATTCTTATCAATTTTTTTAGCATAAGATAAATACTTATCTGATACTCCCATTAATTTTTCATTTACCTTTAAATAGTATTTATCCATAACTTTTTACCCCTTTCTTCTTGATTTTTTATTTTATGTAATTTAAATTTAATAAATAAAAAAGAGACAGAAAATGAAAATTGTAAAAAAAAAGTTAACAAAAATAAAAACTTTGAAAAAACTAAATAAAAAAAATTAAAAAAATAAAGAAAAAAAATGAAATAAAAATGAATATTATTTAATATTAAAAGATTTTCTAAATTTAATATTAAACTAACTTCCTATCAAATAATTTGCTATAATAATTTCTTATTAAATAATTTTTATTTCCATTTAATGGAACAACCAATAGAAGGATATTGAGGTTCTAAAATTTCTTTATTGTTAATCCATTTTAAAATAGCCTCTTCGAGATCTTTTTTTGATACTTTACTTACATCTTTCCAGTTATCATCAAATCTTCCATGATAAACTAATTTCTTTTCGTTATTATAGAAATAAATATCAGGAGTGCATTGAGCATTAAATTTTTTAGCCATCTCTTGAGTTTCATCAACTAAATAAGGAAAAAGAATATTTAATTTTTTTATATATTCTTTCATATTTTCAATACTATCTTCTGGATAATTAGGATTAGTTGCATTAGGATTAATAGCAACAAAATTAACTCCCAAATCCTTTAATTTATTATATAATTCAATAGATCTAGGCCAAATAGCTTGTGCATAAGGACAATGATTACAGGTAAATATAATAACTAATCCATTTTTTCCAAATAAATCATTAACATCATATTCTTTATTATAAGGGTCCTTTAATTTAAAATAAGGTACTTCAGTAAATAAAGGTATTCTAACTGATTCAACTGCCATAAAATAATATACCTCCTTATTAATTAGATTTAGATTCTTTAAATCTAGCATGAAATCTTCTTTTTATAACAAAAGAATAAACAAGAATAATAAAAATAAAAGGTAAAGATAAATAAATAATATACATTATAATCATATGCTCTTTTTTTATAACAACTGGTAAAGGAGGAACATCATTAGGTCTTAAACTTTTAGCAATAGGTTGATCTAGCATATAATCAATAACATTCATAATGAAACTTTTATTATCAGAGGCATTTAATAAAGAATTAGCTAATATATTAGAATCCCCTAAAACTAAAAGCATTGATTTCTTCTTTTTTAATACTTTTTCTGACATCATACAAACTGTATATTCTTTGATATCTTTAGATATTTGTAAAACTCCCTTTTTAAGTTGTTCAACATTAGCAACAACAGCTTTTGTAGTTAAAACTTCGGATAGAGAAGTAGCTTCTATATTAGAATCTTTATTACTTTGATTTCTTTCAATAATTAAAGGAGCAAACATTGTTAAATTTGTATTATATAAATTAGATAAATAAGGTAAATTAACAGGAAAAACTATAACATACAAAGGATTATTCGTAAATACACTAATAGCTACTTTATCACTAACTAATATTCCATACAAATTAACTAATTTATTTAAATTAGGAAATTTAGAAGGTAAATATTCTTTAAAAGATAAAGCAAATATTAATCTACCCCCATTATATAAATAATCATTAATTTTTTTTAATTCAAAATCAGTAATATCTATTTTAGGAGAAACTATAACAGATAAAAGATTTTCATTAACATATAAATTCTCAGTAGCTAAATTGATAGTTTTAATACTAAATCCTTCTTCACTTAAAGACTGCTTTAAAGAACTTAAACCATCAGGATTAGTATTATCTA
>JBMFOW010000104.1:0-5573 GCA_049969455.1 bacterium
ATCAAGCTAATTTAGAAGCACAAGAGATAATAAATAAAGCTATTAAAGAAGCTCAAACTAAAGCTCAACAAATATTAGAACAAGCCTATAATCAAGGATACTCTCAAGGTTATAATGAAATAAAAAATCAATTAGAAAAAGAATATCAACAAAAAATAGAAGAACTAACAAATGAAATAAAAAATATATTAAATTTAAAAGAAAGTTTAGTAAAAGAAATGGAAAAAGATATAGTAGAATTAGCTATAAAGGTAGCAGAAAAAGTTATTAACAAAAAAATAGAAGAAGAACCTGAATTGGTTTCAAATTATCTAATGGAATTATTACCCAAAATAGAACAAGCTAAAAACATAACTATCTGGATTAATCCTAACGAAATAGAATATGTAAAAATTTCTAAAGAAAAGTTTAAAAATTTAGTAGAAGATGTAGAAAATATAAATATAGCTCCAGATAGTAGAATAGAAAAAGGTGGATGTATAATAGAAACCAATTTTGGTAAAATCGATGCTAGGATATCAACTAAACTAGAAGTACTTAAAGAAATTATCTTTAAAAATATCTAAAAATATTTAGATTATATAAATAAAATAGCTAAAATATCTAAAAATAGATCCCATTATTTAGAAATAACAAAATGTATTATTTTTCTTAAATAAATTAAATTTTGTATTTTATATATAATTCTCAGTTATACAAGAAAATTTAAATAAATAGTCAAAACTTTTGTTAATTTTAAAATAATTTATTTTTATTTTCTGTAATTTTTTATTTTTTTTCAATAGCTATTTTATTGGAATCAAAAACAATTATTTTAATAGAAGAATTTAAATTCAATTCTTTTTTTAAATTTTTATCTAATTTTTTATCAAGTAGATACAAAGTATCATAAAGAAGTTTTGAATAATTTTGTGCTTCTTCTTTTATTATTAAATCTTCTGTTTTTTTAAATCTAATAATTGGAAAAATTTCTATATAAATATATATATTTTCTTTAACATTTTTTAATTTAGTTAAAATGGAGTAGTTATCAACTTTGCAATAGATTACTTTTAAATTATTTAAATTATTTTCTATAAAAGACTGATAAAAATAATCTTTAAGACTTTGGAGATTTTTTATTAAATAATAATCATAATTATAATTATAATAAACAGAATATTCAATTTTTTTTTTATTATTATCTAAATTAATTTGATTATAAAATTTTTGATTATAAAGTTTAAATAATAAATAAAGGATTAAAGTAAAAAAAAATAGAATAAAAAGTGTATAGAAAAGTTTATTATTTTTTTTAGGGTTCATATAAGGTTATCAAAGTAGCCAGGCCCCAGCTAATTCTACCAATTGTCCTGTTACATATTTATTTTTTAAAAAGAATTCTATTAAATTATTAATTTCATCAAAAGTAGCAGTTCTTTTAAAGGGGATTTCATTTATAGGCTTAGTAACAGAATTTTCAGCAACTCCTAATCCAATAACGTTAACATTAATACTTTTAGGAGCTAAAATTTTAGCTAAAGATTTAGCATAAATCAAAACTCCAGTTTTGGCTATATTATAAGCAGTAGTATTAACATTAGCTCTTATATTATTTGTTCCAACAAATCCCATAAAAATTATACTTTCTTTTATATAATTTAAAAATGCTTGAGTTAAAATAAAAGCAGTCATTAAATTAGAATCTATTATATATTTAAATTCTTGATAACTTATATCTAGTAAATTTTTATATAAGTAATCACCAACATTATTAACTAAAACATCTAATTTTTGATATTTTTTTATAAAATCATCAACAATTTTATTAGTTTGATCATAATCAGTTAAATCAGCTTGAAATAAATCTACATCTAAGTTATATTTTTCTTTTATTTCTTTTTGTAATTCTATTGCTAAATTTTGAGATTTATTATAATGAATAGGTACATAAAAACCTAACTCTATTAGCTTAAAGGTAATATATTTACCTATTCCTTTAACATTACCACTAACAAAAGCAGTTTTCATAAAATTAATAACTAAAAACTTTAGTCATTCTCTATTTTTTTTCTTAGTCAAAGCTTGAATAAGAAAGTTAGCTTTAGATGTTGGTATTTCACTTACTATATAATCCCCAAAATTTAAAGCACAACCAATAACTAATTCATTAAATTTAACAGCTACATAAGGATAATTATTTAAATTTATTTGATCAAAATTATTAGAATTTATTTCTATTTTTTTCCTAAGTAAAAAATCTATTAATAAATTTAAATCAAATTTTAAAGATACATAATTTTTAAATACATACCTAGAGAAAATAGATAATAAATTACTTGTAACTTTAAAATCATTAATTGGCTTAACATACCTAAAAGCCTTAATACCGAAATTTTCAATTTTTAAAGGCCCTTTCTCTTTTATTAAATATTTATCACTCAAAGTTATATATATATCTTCCTTTAGAAAAATGTTATCTTTAAGATAATCCAGTTTTTCATTTTTAATTTTTTGAAAAAATATATAATTTTTAATAATATCAAAAGGGATCCCAAAATAATTTAAATAATAATCATAAATAACTTTAGGGTTAATTAGGAAGAATTGTTTTAAATTTTTAATATCAATTAAACTAGCAAAAGATCTAATATTATCTAATTTTTCATCAATATTAATTTTATGTAAAATAGAAAAAAATATACCTCCAGAATCATAATGATAAGGATAAATTCTAACTGAATTCTCTATTTTTTGATTTAAAATAGTTTCGTTATATTTAACAACCCCCTTTTCAGATACTACATTATTATCAAAAATGGGTTTTAATATATCTATATTTTTAGATTTTATTAATAAATTATCAATAATTTCTTCATTTTCTTGTAAATTAAAAGTACAGGTAGAATAAATAATATAATTTTTAGAAATAGAATAAGCTCTAAATAGAATATCTTTTTGAATATTAGTTATTTTGTTAATAAATTTAGAATGTTTATCAGGTAAATAGTACATTTTATCAATCACATGGGATTCTGAAGAACAAGGAACATCTGCTATAACTAAATCCACATTTTCATTTAGTTCTGGGAAAAATCTTGCATCACAATTAGTAACAATAGCATTTAATATTCCCATCCTAACTATATTAGTAACTAAATTTTGAATTCTAGATCCTATATCATTTGAAATTAAAATTAGTTTTTTAAATAGTTTCTCATTTTTTCTAAATAACCTATCAGAAAATAAAATAGATTTTCCACCTGGTGAAGCACATAAATCAACAACTATTATATTTTCTTTATTAGATATATTACTATAAATTGTTTTAAATAAAGAATCAATGGATAAAGCAGAACTTATTTCTTGGATATATATAAAACCAAATAGATGTTCCACTGTTTTAGATAATTCAATTAATTGATTATCATTTGGATTTAATTTATAATATCCTTCTAAAAAATCAACCTTAGAATAATCTATATTATATTTTTTTAATGCTTTTAAAATTTTATCTTCAGCATCTTTTATAACATTAACTCTAAAATAAATATCTTTAGGCTTATTTATTTTTTCAATTATTTTTTCTTTATTAGGAATAAATTTATAGGAATTAATTATATCAATAAAATCCATCATTTTTTTATTTATTGCTTTTTAAAGTACTCAATAACTTTATCAATAATTTTTTTTTCAGCTTCATAGGACAAAATATCTTTAGCTTTATCTAAGGGGACCCATATTTTTTCTTCTATTTCTTGATTAGGTACAAAATCTTGTTGCTTATCTAATTTAAGTAAATAAAAATGTACAACTTTATCATAAGTAACTTTATCCTTAGAAGAATAAAATGAATAATTGATAACTCCAATTTTTTTAATTATTTTAGCTTCGATACCTGTTTCTTCTTTTATTTCCCTTATAACAGTTTCTTCCATATACTCATTTTCCTCAACTCTACCTCTAGGTAAAATCCAAACTCCCTTATTCCTTCTTTTAACTAAACAAATAAAAATATCATTATCTCGTTTCCATAAAACTACTCCACCAGCAGATACTACTTTTCTATTTTTTTGATTATTCTCCAAATCCTGCATATTAGCTAATAATATTAACTCCTTCATCTATATTAGGATCAATAATATAATCAACTAAATAATTTCCTAATTTAAAACCAACTTTATTTAATAATTCCTCTAATAATTTTTGATTTTGGATAAAAATTTTTTCATCAAATATAGATTTCTTAATATGAATAGAAACTATATTATCTAAAACACTACCTGAAACCAAAGTATTTAAAACATTTACTTCAAAGCTATACCTACTTTTATCTATAAGATTATTTTTATCTGAATAATATATTACTTTTAATTCAGCAGTAGTAGGATAACCGTTTATTATAACAGGTATAATATTAAATAGAATCTTAGTTTGTTCAAAATTAGAATTGATCAAATCTATTCCTTTTAATATAAATCCAATTTTTTCTAAATTATTTCTAAGTAAAGGATATTTGTTATCCTTTAAGTTATCAACTAAAGAAAATATTCTATTAGCTAAATTTTTATTCTTTTTTAAAATAATTTCATTTAAATCAGATATTTTTTTTCCTTTTTCATTATCTAATTCTTTTAAAATGTTATTTCCAAAAGATTGCAAAATACTATATATAGCATTATATAAACCACTTGGTAAATTACTAGAATTAATTAAAGATAAAGTACCTAAAATCAAGTTAGTAAATACACTGTTATTATTTAAAAATTCATACATTATTTTAACAGTAATATTATTAACTGGTAAGTTAAAAGCTCTTAAGAATGCAGCAGATTCTAAAAATAACTTAGATTCCAAATTAGCAAAAGCAGATAAAATCCTATAATTTTCTTTATTTAACTCTAAATTATATTTAAAAATAGCTTTTACAATCTCTTGTGAATTATCATTTATTGGTAATTTTAAATTAATTAAATGAGCATTAATAACATCAGGAGATAATTTATAAAACACAGAACTTCTATTAATAGATACGAACTTAAAATTCCACAGATCTCCTTCTTTTCCAATTACCTGTAATCTAAAACTATCCCCAGGCCTTAAATAGATATTATTAGGGATATTTGCTTTAACAGAATGATTTCCTATCCTTAATAGTACTTGATTATTATTTTCTTTTTGTAATACCTTAGCGTTCAAAATTTGATTTTTAGGAAAATTTATACCTTCATCTCTTAAATTTAAATTTCCATTTATCTTAGTAGAATTCAAAGCTCTATCTAGATTAACTATTTCCCTACCCATTATTACACTCTTCCCTAATTAAAAAGATGTTTATTTCAGTGGATTCCTGATTAGTTTTATAAGATAAAATCGATACTTTTCAACTGTACAGTAATAGCTTTTTATATTGATTTTCTCTACTTGTTCTATTTGTTTTATTTGTTCTATCATTATTAAGTATTTTGTAAGTGAACTACCTCGCATCACAGATACGAGGCTTCAGATGAGTTTGGACACCCTATTGTGTCCCTTATAACGAGGACTGTATGTCCGATGTTATATGTTAATATATTTCATATAACTCGAGCTTA
>JBMFOW010000105.1:0-5514 GCA_049969455.1 bacterium
GGGATTCTTAAGGGGCAAAGCCCCTTAAGCAGAAAGATTAATTTTTATGATTTTTGATTTATATTATTTTTGATTTGATTTATTGTATAAATAAATGATTCTTTAAGTGTATTTTGAGTTTCTTTTGATATAATTAATTTTGATAGTAATAGAAAACCTAGTATAATATAAGCGATAGATACTTGTAATCTTATATCTGGGATAACTAATTGTATAGAAAATATGATAAATAAAAGGATAGCGTCTATTATTTTGAATTTCATGTCTAATATCATTATTAAAGCGAAGAAGCTTTGAGCTGCTGTTAATAGTATTTCGTGTTTTTGAAGATCATCTAAAATTAGAGGTCTACCTACTTTAGAATGTATTAATAAAGATATAAAATAAACTAAGGGTATAAAACCTACCAATAGTGTCCATTGGTTTATTTTTGATGATACTACGGTAGAAAAAGCATCAGTTGCTAAGAGTTTATAAGCGAATATAATAACTACAATTACTTCAGGAGATTCAGAAGCTATAGGTGCTATCCATTGTACCATTAGGAATTTGGTAGTATCCTCATTGAATCCGAAATTAGCAGCAATTTTAGATCCCAATACTAAAAGGCTTTCACCAAAGGGTTCTGCACTTAATAGGAATCCTAAGCCAGCAAAAGAAAACATAAAAAATATCATAAATTTTTTGAGTTTTTCAGGTAGTTTTGATATAACTAATGGTGGGCCTTCTAGTTCGGGTTCTCTTTTACCCATTTTTGTTGCTAAATATATGTATATTCCAAAAATTGTAAATAATATTAATGTATCTATTAGATTAAGGTTTCCTTTAAAAGGTATTATAAAGCAGTATAAAGTAGATATCATTAGAAAAGACAATTCTAATATATTAGTTTTATCTAATTGAATATAGTTAGGTAGTGTGGGTTCTTTTTTAGATTTAGCTATTAGGTATATGATTAAAATGAGTGGCCATACTAAACCTATTAGCATTCTGTTTGCTCCTGTCATATTACTTATTGCGTAATGAGTATATCCTTCTTTGATAGCTGCAGTATAAGTGAAATATATATCTACTACATATTCAGGTAATACGTTTATTATAGCTAATAAAGCTAGGACAAAATTAGGGGGTAGATATTCTTGTAAAACTTCAGAAGCCCAACTAACTATGAATGCACATGCTATTATTGTTATACCTGTTAGTATTGCACTTAATAAAGCATAATGTTCATAATCCCATTTAAATATTCCTATTAATGTTAAGCTTTTGATTATCATCCATGGTAGGGATATTAAGAACATTAGGATTAGTAAATTAGTGTATTTTCTTTTAGTATTATTGTCTAAATGATTTTCATTTTTTTCTTTGGTCATTGTTATCAATTTTTCACTCCTTTCTTGTTTATTTGTGAGTTTTAAATTTTATATTTATTGTTATTTTTTTATTGTTGTCTTATGATATATTCTATTTTAGTTATATCTAAGGAATCTTTAAGTTCAACAGGGAAACCTGGGGGTAGGTTAGCTTGATTTATATCTCCTTCTTGGTCAGTTAGTACATAGGTTTGATTTATATTGGTATTTGAGGTATATATTTTTATTTCTGTAGGAGTAGGTTCTGATGCGTAGTAATCTATGGGATATTGTCCGAAATCATCTGATATTTGATAATTATATTCAAAATCTCTTAAGAATACTATTACTATAAAATTATATATATTGGGGCTTCCTATTATATTATCTGGAATTAAGATATTAAAACTAAGTATATTATTAGATATCGTTGAGTTAAGGTCTATTATAATAGGTGACCATTCTTCAGAATCACTGGTATCAGGACTTGGAAGATTAACTCTATTGGATCTTTTGAATCCGTTTTCAAAAAAATAAATATGACTCCATCTATCTATATTTAGATTATTAAAATCATTATCAAATCTAAAACAAAGAGCACAATAGAAATTATAATTAAAATTTTGAGAATTATATGTGTAGCTAAATGTAGGTTGTATAGTATTTTTAAAATATATACTGATTGTTAATAATTTATTTGTAGTTATTGTTGGGGGAGTGAGAGTTGGAGTAGTGGTTGCGCAAGAATTAAAAAATAATATAAAAAACACTAAAGCTAAAAAATAAAATAAATTAAATTTATTTATTTTGTTCATTTTAAACATTTTTAGTTATTTTGTTTTTTTGGGGATTAAAGAGAATAGCAAATAATATAAAGTTTATTCCCATAATTACTAATAATATTTGAAGATATTCAACATTTCTTATATATGACCTAGTTGTTATTATTATTGCTAAGCTTAAAGTTATTAATGAAGAATCTTTTAGATATGTTAGTTTTTTATTTTTATTGGATAAATACAATAGTATTAATCCATAAATAGTTATTATAATTAGTACTATTAAATTAGAAATGAATTCACTGGTTTTTAACTTAAAAGATATATCATAAATTTCTTGGATTATTAATATAAGGAATACAAATAAAGTTGTTAAAATAGAATTTCTATTTATCATATTAAATAATTTATTATTTTTTAATGATTCATTTTGGGTATATAAGTAATAAAATAGCATTGAGCTGAATGCTAAAATTATATAGCTTAATGTTCTTAAATTCAAAAATAGTATGTTATTATTTGAGTATGTATAATGATAATTTTCAAAATCAAATAATGGGTATAGTAAATGTATTAAAAATAGTAATAACAAAAAGTAGAATATGGAAATAGAGTAATTAGATAAATATTTAAATAGAGAAGGATTTTTTAGGTATATAATCAAACTTATTATACTAAAAATGCTATATATTAATATGAATAAATAAATTTTATTTATAAATATCGTTTTTGAAATTATTATTTCTAATGTTGGGAATATTATAGATACTAACATTAAAGAGAATAAGTTAAGCGATAGGAAATTAAAAATAGGAGAATTTTCTTTTGATATATAGTTTTTGTAATTAAATAATTTAAATTCATTTAAAATTGGTAAAATTAAAATAATAATAAATATAGTAGTTATATAAATATAATTTTCTCCCATTATAATGTAAAACGTATATAATAAATAGCATATTAATGGGATACCTACTAATAATGTTATTAAAAAGGAATCAAATATACTATTGGTAAACTTATAAATATAGAAATTTGTTATAATAAAAATTGTAATAAAATTAAGTAAGGATAATAAAAGAGGATCTATATTTATATCTATGTTAAGATAATTAAAATAATTAAATATTATTAAAGGTAGAATAAAGGATATTAAAAATATAGGGAAATGCTTAAGATTATGTAGATACACATTGTGTTCATTATTATCAATTTTAGACATAATTAGTATAATTAGTATATTTAAAATAAAAACAGTTATTAAACTTATTATTCTTGTTAAATCTAGTAAAGTATAATATAATAAAAATGGTATAAGATTGATAATGAACATGAGATAAGAAGAAATAGCAAAAGATTTATATTCTTGATTTTTATTTAATGAATATATATATGTATATACTAAACTAATAGTTAGCCATATTATAAACCAATAGATATTGTTAAATAAGGTTTGGATTGTTAAAACCGAAAAAAGCATTACCATTGAATAGAATATATATAAAACATTTTCATTTTCTTTTTTCTTTCTATAAATATAATAATTTAGTGCTAAAAATAAGGAAAATATAAAACTAAAAATAAATGAGATTATATTTGGAGGAATATTTGCTAAATTTAGATAACTATTAAATTCCTTAGAGTTTATAAAAAATATATTAATTGACCAATAAATTAAATTTAAAATAATAAAATATATTAAATCGCTTATATTTAGTTTATTTAATAATATATAGAAGTTAAAGTAAAAAAGTATATAATTGATTGTTAAGAATATTATTATTAAGGGAATAAATTGAGGATCTAAACCTTTTGTTCCAAAGAATCCAATTACAGAAATAATAAAAAATAGAAAATTAATTATTCTCATTTCCATCCATTTAAATATATAAAAAGATAAGCTCATAAATAGATTTATTAGAGTTATAAAGAGTAAATATTTATTTATATAAAAATTTAAAGGTATATCTGGAAATAATATTGATAGATATGCTCCTGCAGATGATAATACCATTAATAATTGGGATCTATTTTTTAATGATAAAATTAGTGATAATAAACTTATTCCAAAAACTATTATTAACGAATAAATTAAAGGGAATATATTAAATATTAATGAAGATACTATTGCATCAGTATATAAAATAATTATTCCTATTACTTGTAATCCTATAAAGAAAAAATTATTTAATTTTTCTTTGTATTTGTAAGGCAATACTATAAATGATAAACCTAAAGTGAAAACAAGGAAAAGAATTACTTTTATATCTTTTATGAATTCTATTATTGAATATCCTAGGCCTATTATAAGTAAGAAAGCACCTATAATAAAAAAGAGCTTTTCTAATAAAAATTCTCTTATTTTTAAATAATAATTATTATCTGTATTTATTTTTTCGTTTATATTATTGTTATTTGTATTATTTTTTTCTATATTTTCCATAATATTTTTGAAATTTTATTATTTATTTTTAATTTTTTACTTATTTTATTAAATTTTATTAAAATAATAAAGAAAGCTATATTTTTAAGGGAAATTTTTAGGAATTTACATTTTATATAAAAAAAATATTTTTATTATGTTTTATATTTTAGGATTTTCTATATACTATTCTGCCTTTGGTTAAATCATAAATTGATAATTGAACTACGACTCTATCACCTACAGAAACTTTAATAAAATTTACTCTCATTTTTCCTGATAAGTGTGCTAAAACAATATGCCCATTATCTAATTTAACTCTAAACATTCCATTAGGTAAAGCTTCAATAACTTCACCTTCGGTTTCAACGAAATCTTTTAAGACTTTTATGTTTTGTTCTTTTTTATTTTTTTTGTTAGACATAATAAAAAAAGCGGGGACGACGGGACTTGAACCCGCGACCTTTGGCGTGACAGGCCAACGTTCTGACCGTGCTGAACTACGCCCCCTTACACTATATTTATTCTACTTTTTAAAAAAATCCCCTTCTTTATTTTATTTTTTTTATTTATTTGTTAAAAAAATCTTTACATGATATTTTAGTTTTTTTGATTTAAATTTTATATTTTACTTGAAAAATTTACTAAAATTATTAAAAAATATAATGTCTTGAAAATGGATATTTAAGATATGATTAAATTTCTATTACAGAAATTATCCTAAGGTAAAGAAAATTTAATACTATTTTAATTCAATTATATTTATTTTATCGGGTAATGTTTCTATTACTTTAAATAGATTATTAAATGCTTCTTTATGAAGATTTATATAATCTATTATTCCTATTGTTGTTAAAATTCCTGATCTTCTGGATTTTATATTAGAATTTAAGAAATCTATTGCACATTTATTAAATAATTCATTATTTGTTAATTCATATAAGCTTTGACAAAATTGAGA
>JBMFOW010000106.1:0-5424 GCA_049969455.1 bacterium
GTTTTAGTTGATATTGTTATATTACTGGAAATGTTTGAATTTAAATTTTCTTTTTTATTATCTATTTTAGGAATTATTACATATTGATTAGAATCTTTATTATTGTTATTTATGTTTTTCTTTTCATTTATTAATGGAGCTATTAATGAAGTTTGGGATAAATTTTGAGGTTTTATTTTTTGAGAATAAAAATATTGTCCTGCTAAATAACCTGCTAAAACTACCAAAAAAATAATTAAAAAAAATATCAAAATTCTAACAAACATGTTTAAGTATATATTATTATTTTCTTTTTCATTTGATTCGTTTATGTTTTTTTCTAAATTCTGGTCTAAGTTATTTCCTGTTTTCTTAATTCTATTGCTGCTTTTTCTGGGAGCATGGGGTTTATATATGTACCTGTTCCCCATTCAAAACCTGCTACCTCCGTTAATCTGGGAATTAACTCTATGTGCCAATGATAATATTCTTTACTATTTGAATTAGGTGGAGCAGTATGTAGCATCATATTAAATGGTGGATTATCTAAGAGCAAATATAATTTAGAGAAAACAGATTTTAAAGTTTGAGCTAAATCTACTACATGATTTTTATCTATATCTTCAAATCTATGGGAATGCTTTTTAGGAATTATCCATGTTTCAAATGGAAAGGCGGAAGCAAATGGACAAAAAGCAATAAAAGAATTATTTTCAAATACTATTCTATCTTGATGTCCTAATTCTTGAGTGACTATATCACAAAATAAACATCTATCTCTTAGATCAAAATATTCTTTAGCATTATCGATTTCATTTTTAATAACTGCAGGAACTATTGGAGTTGCTATTATTTGTGAATGTGGATGAAATAAGGAAGCACCTGCTCCTTTACCATGATTCTTGAATATTATAACATATTTTATCCTTACATCTTTTGATAATTCTATTATTCTATCTCGATATCCCCAAATTATTTCTTCAAACTGGGAATTACTCATTGTTATTGGAGTTGCAAAGTGATCATCTGTTTCTATTAAAACTTCATGATAACCTACTCCATTCATCATATCATAAATTCCAATGCCTTTTTTATCTAACGAACCTTCGGGATTTAATGCAGGAAATTTATTATTTATTACTCTTATCCACCAACCAGGTCCATTTGGTAAAGTTCCAGGTTTTCTATATGCTAATACTTCTGGTGGGGTCATGAATTCATTTCCTGGACAAAAGGGGCATTTTGATAAATCTTGGTTAGCTGGGAAATCATCTCTTTTCTTTTTAAAATCATTAGGCCTACTTGCTCGTTCAGTTGCTATTATTACCCACCTCTTTAAAACTGGATCTTTCCTAAGTTCTGGCATAGCTTTACCCCTCTCTTAATTTTAAACTAAATTTATTTCTTTTATATCTCTAAAATATTCTTTATTTATTTATTCTACATTTTTTTTATTCTACATTTTTTTTTATAACCTTTTATTTTTAAGAAGGGAAAATATGTTTGATAAATATAATTTAATATTAGAGAATTATGTTAATTAATTTTTACTTTAATAAAATTAATAGAAAAGGTGTTTCTTTATTAGAAATCTTATTTTCTATATTATTCTTTTTAATTTTGATATTAAGTTTTTTTAACTTATACTTAATAATAAATAAATTAAATAAAGAATATGAGGTTTCTAATGAAGCTTTAGCTATTGCATCTTCTAGATTAGAAACTATTTTATATAACTCTAATTTGCTGACTTTGAAAAAAGTATCTGGGAATTTTGTTATCTATAACTTAATAGATCAAAGAGAATTAATTTATAATTCCTCTTTAAATGTATATGAAGCTTTTAAAAAAAATTATTTAGCTAATCAAATTCCTTATTATTTCCCTATTAGTTATATTTATTATTCAATAGCTACTAGAATTAGAGTATATGATAAGAATTATCAACAATTTTATAATGTTTCTGTTTATGTTTATCATAAAAATAATCCTCAAAAAAAATATTCTATATCTACCATTATTAAAAGTAGCTATTAATATTTTATAAATGTATGAATTTCTAAAAAGGTAGAAATTTTATTTTATAGAAATTATAAATGTTATAGAAATTATAAATGGTTAATTATGTAATTTTTTTATGAAAACATAAATCTTATGAAAATAAGAAATCCTGTAGTTGTTAATAAATTTTATCCTGAAAATTATATAGATTTATTAAAAATTATTTCTAAAGATATTTCCGTAAATGATAAAATTAACGAATTAAATAATAAAGAGATTTTAGGGTTAGTTTTGCCGCATGCTGGGTATGTATATAGTGCAAAAACTGCTTTAAAGGCTCTATTTTTAGCCAAAAATTTTATTAAAAACATTGATACCTTAATTTTAATTGGCCCTGATCATTATTCTTATGGTAAAAATATTTCTATAGATGATAGAGGTTATTTAATTCCTAAAGATATAATTTTTCAACCTAATATTGATATTATTAATATTATTAAAACTAAAAAAGATTATATTCAATTAAATTATGATGCTTTTAATTTTGAACATTCTTTAGAAGTTATACTTCCTTTAATATATTTTGTATTTAATAAAACTTTTAAAATAGTTCCTATTACTATTACAAAACAATCTCTTAATAATTCTTTAGTTTTAGCTAATATACTATTTGAAGCTTTAAAAGATAAAGACAATTTTTTAATTATTGCTTCTTCTGATATGAGTCATTATATTTCTCATGATCAGGCAATCAATAAAGATTCAAAAGTATTTAATTATATCATTCAGAATGATTCAATTGGTTTTTATAGAGCTATTATTGATAATGAGATAAATTCATGTGGTTTTGGATGTATTACTACTTTATTAGAGTTTAAAAAACTTATTTATTCTTATAAAAATTTAAATAATATAAATAATGTTATAGTCGAATATGAAACTTCAGCTCATTATTCTAAGGATTATGATTTTGTTGTAGGTTATCTTTCTGTTATTGTTTAAGTTATTTTTTTTAGGAAGGAGGTTTAAGATTTTATGAATAATGAAAAATCTTTTCATAGAGGATTGGTAGCTCCTTTAGATAGATCTGATGTTGATATAGATCAAATAATGCCTAAACAGTTTCTAAAAAGAATAGAAAGAACAGGTTATGGAGAATTTGTTTTTTATGAATGGAGATATAATCCTGATAAAAGTATTAATAAAGATTTTGTATTAAATAAGGATGAATATAAAGGAGCTACTATATTAGTAACTGGCCCTAATTTTGGTACTGGATCTTCTAGGGAACATGCAGTTTGGGGATTAATTCAATTTGGTTTTAAAGCAATTATTGCTCCTTCTTTCGGAGATATTTTTTATTCTAATGCTATTGAAAATAATCTCTGGGTTATTAAAGTTAAAGATACTTCTAAATTAATTCAAAATGCTTTAAATATAAAAAATTATTATCTTAATATAGATTTAGAAAAACAGATTGTTTATGATGACTATAATTATGTGTTAGAATTTGAAATAGATCCTGCTTCTAAATTGAGATTGATTAAAGGATGGGATTCTATTGATTTGGTTTTACAGTTTGAGGATAAAATAAAAGAATATGAAAAAAATAGACCTATTTTTTATCCAGATACTTATAAAAGTGTTTTGAAATAAAATTGTTAATTAAATTAAATTAATTAATATTAAAAAAGGAGAGTATATTTTATGGTTACTCATGGTTTTGAACAAATAAATAAAGATTTAAAAGATCTAGATCCTGAAATTTATGATTTGATTATAAAAGAAATAGTTAGGCAGGGAGAGGGGATAAATTTAATAGCTTCGGAAAATTATGCTTTTAAAGCTGTTTTACAAGCAATGGGTACTCCTTTATCTAATAAATATGCTGAAGGTTATCCTAGAAAAAGATATTACTCAGGTTGTGAATATATAGATATTATTGAAGAAATCGCTATTAAGAGATTAAATGAATTATATAAAGCTGAATATTCTAATGTTCAACCACATTCTGGGGCTCAAGCTAATATGGCTGTCTATTTTGCTATTCTTAAACCTAATGATACTATTTTAACTATGAATTTAAATTGTGGTGGTCATTTAACTCATGGTAGTCCTGTTAATTTCAGTGGAGTTATTTATAATGTTGTTCATTACGAAGTATCTAGGGTTAATGAATTAATTGATTATGATATGATAAGGGATTTAGCAATAAAGCATAAACCTAAATTAATAGTAGCTGGTGCTTCTAGTTATCCTAGAGTAATTGATTCTAAAATTATATCTGATATCTCTAAAGAAGTAGGTGCGTTTTTTATGTTTGATATGGCTCATTATTCAGGACTTATAGCTGCTAATTTGTATCCTTCTCCTGTTAATTATGCAGATTTTGTTACTTCTACTACTCATAAAACTTTAAGGGGACCAAGAGGAGGAATTATTATTGCTAAAAAAGATTATGAAAAATTAATAAATAAGTGGGTTTTTCCTGGTATTCAAGGAGGACCTTTAATGCATGTTATTGCAGCTAAAGCTGTCGCTTTTAAACTAGCTAATCAACCAGAATTTAAAGATTATCAACAACAAGTATTGAATAACGCTAAAGTTTTAGCAGATGAATTAAAAAATAATGGAATTAGGATTGTTACTGATGGTACTGATTCTCACATGGTTTTATGTGATTTAAGGTCTATTGGGTTAACTGGTAAAGAAGCTGAAAATATACTTAATGAAGTAGGTATTTTTGTTAATAAAAATGTAATTCCATTTGATCCACAAGTACCTGCTATAGCAAGTGGTATAAGATTAGGTACTCCTGCTATTACTACCAGAGGTTTTAAAGAACAAGAAACTAAAGAAGTAGCTAGATTAATTTCATTAATATTAAAAGAACCTCATAAAAAAGAATACGTTAAATCTAAAGTAAAGGAATTAAGTGAAGCTTTCCCTGTTTATAAAATTTATCTATAATATTATTTATTTTTTAATCTAGTAAAATAAGAAATATTCTTTTTCTATTAAATGATTTTTGTTAAAGTAATTTAGGTATGTATATTTTCTTTTGTGGTTTAAATCTATAGTGATTTCTTTAAAATGAAAGGTATCTAATTTTCAAGTATTTTTTGTTAATGGGGTAATTTGTAGTTAAAAGAATTGTGATTAAAAAAATTGATAAAAGTCAATAAAATTTTTAGTCAATAAAATTTTTCTGTAAGATTTTCTGTCGATCGTTTTTATTTTGTTAAAAAAATATTACAAAATTGTTAATTATTTTTTTACATTTTTTTATTCTTTATATTTCAATGGATTGATTATTATTAATTAATCCCTTATTTTTCAAGGGTTTTGTTTAGGTATTAATGTTTTTACTTTGGTATTACTGATTCCGTCGATCCCTTAGGGTTTTCTAACCTATCTTAGATCGACGGAAAATTTCTATATTTA
>JBMFOW010000107.1:0-5423 GCA_049969455.1 bacterium
TTTAATAAATAATTTTGGTTTTAAGGTTTTGTTTAAAAAGGTTTTATTTTAGTAAAAAAGAAAAATAAAATATAAATAATATGAATGAAAAGAGATTTATAGGGAGATTAGAATATTTTGGTTCTTTACTTTTTGATTTAGAAAGGAAAGAGTATATTCCTTTTGATCAAGATGCTACTTCTATTTTATTTAATATCTCAAATTTTAAGGATATTGATGAAATATATTATAGATATTTTTCTACGAAGTTCAATTATTTAAATTACAAAAGTTTTATTCAATTAGCTCAATACTTAGATATAATAAAAGAAGATTATACTTTAAATGTTAATTTTTTAGTTAATGAAAATTTAGAAATATTAAATGAATATAAGATATTAAGTGCTCCTTTAAAAGTATATTTTGCTTTAACGTACAGCTGTCCTTTAAGATGCAAGCATTGCTTTTCTAATTCTGGTGATATTGATGATTCTCTTAGAAAAGATGAGCTATCCTTAGAAAAAATAAAAAAAATTTTAAAAGAATTAAAGGATTTAGGAGTTTATTATATTTCATTTGGTGGAGGGGATCCATTTGATAAACCTAATTTTATTGAGATTTTAAAATATGCTAATGAATTGAATTTAGTTGTTTTTATTTCTACGCCTTTAGTTAATTTTGATAAATATTATCACGAAATTATTGATAATAATATAAAAATAAAAGAATTTAAAGTTAGTATTGATGCAGTTAGCTCTAGAGATTATCTAAGCCTAAAAGGTAAGAGTTATTTCGATAAACTTAAAAGTAATTTAAAATTACTAAAAAAATATAAAGAATTTTATAATGAAGTAATAATTAGATTTCATTTTGTTTTAAATAGATTAAATTATAATGATTTACCGGCGTTTTTAAATTTTTCAGAACAATATGAGGCTGATAAACTTTCATTTAGCCCTGTTTTTATAACTGGTCGCGCTACTAAAGATTTGGCAATATCTAACGAACTACTTAAAAAAATAGATAATATCATAAATAATATGAAAGAAAGAACAAAAATAGAAATAGAATTCTTTAATATACCTCTAGAAGTTGGTAAAACTGGATTATATACAGGTTTTGGTTGCGGCTGTGGAAAAACTGTTTGTTATATTTCTCCTTATGGTGATGTTTTACCTTCTGGAATGTTTATAAACTATAAAGAAAATTTCTCTTATGGAAATATTAAAAATAATTCATTTAAAGAAATTTGGATTAATACTCATTCAAAGGAAATAAATAATATTAATGAGTACGATAATAGATGTAAGGAATGTGAATATTTTGATAATTGCAGAGGTGGATGTAGATTCAGAAGTTTTAATGAATTTAAATCTTTAATCTATAAAGATCCTACTTGCTATATAAAATAATTTAATAATTTAATAGTTTAATAGTTTAATAAATAACTAAGTTTTTTATGGATAATCTAACTTCTGAAACATTGTATTACATATTAAAAGATATTAATAATTTTATCAATACTTTAAAAGAAAATTTTGAAAATACAGAGAATCTTGAAATAAAAAACATAATTAAAGAAATAGAAAATATATTTTCTGAGTTAATTAATGCAATTGAAAATCAAGATAATGCAAATATATATAAATATTTGTTAAAATTAAAATCTTTGGAATTAAAATTGTTAATAAATGAAGCAAAAAATAATCAACTTTATCTTTTTTGGGAAGAATTAATAAAAAATATTAAAAATAAAAAAATAACTAATGAAGAACTAAAGGAATTTTATGAAACAGAGATATCTAAGTTATTTATGAATGCAGAAATAGTTGCTAATATTATAATTTTAGAAGATGATGAATTCTTTAAGAATTTTTTGGATATTATTTTTGGTGAAGCTTTTAGAAATTATTATAATGCATTAGAAAAAATTAAAGAATTTATTATTAATCAAAATGTATCTGTTTTAGATGGTATATTAGATAATGTACTTATTAGTTCTTTCTTTTTTGGTCAAATTTATAAAATAATACCTCAAGAATATTCTAAAAATATAGAAGATATAATAAAAGGAGAATAGTAAGCTAATATATAGTTTAAAAAATATATATACAAATCAAATACAAAAATAAGATAATTAGAAAAAGATACTATAAAAAACATTAATGGATAATTGTAAATAAAAAAATTTAAAATAACAAGCAACTATTATTAAAGTTTTATAAAAAATAAGATTATAATATCATTAAATAGTTTCTAATTCTTAATCGTAGGATTTTAATTTATTATTATTAAAATACTTTAAGATAATATCTTTTGTTTTTTTATAGAATTCATTAAATATGTTAGAAGGTACATTAGTTAAGATTTCTGGTTTAGACTTAGTAATTAATATTGTGTATTCAAAATGAGCAGCAGGAGCTAGATCTTGAGTTATTATAGTCCATTTATCACTTAATAATTTTATTTTTCCATTACCGGAAGTTATCATTGGTTCAATTGCTATTGTCATTTTATTATATAGTTTTTGTTTATAATTATGCGTATAGAAATTTGGGATTTCTGGTTCTTCATGTAATTTTTTACCTACTCCATGCCCAGATAATTCTTTTATAACTCTAAAACCGTTATCTAGTACATATTCTTCTATTGCTTTTGAGACCAAATTAACAAAGGAATTATGATAAGCAAATTCTAAGCAATTGTCTAACGCTTCTTTACAAACCTTTATTAATTTTGATTTTAATTTATCATTATCATCTAATAAAAAGCTAATAGCACTATCTGCATAAAATCCTTTATAAATTGTTCCACAATCTAAACTAACAATATCTCCTTTTTTGAAAACTTTGGATTCTAATGGTAATCCATGTACTATTTCCTCATTTAATGATAATGTTATGCTATAAATATAAGTTTCATTAGTAAAAGGTGGTTTATAATTTTTAAAAGCAGGATAACCACCTAAAGTTGTTATTATCTCAAATGCCAAATCATCTACTATTTTAGCATTTATATTTTCATAATTATTTTCAATAAAATCTTTTAAAATTCTTAAAGTAAAATCATTTATATATGCTGCTATTCGAATTTTTTCTATTTCTTTTTCATTCTTTATTAACATAATTTATATATTTTAAAATAAATATACTTTAAAAAGAATAATTTATTCCTAAGTATATATTTCTCTTTTTAGATGGAAAAGAATAAATAGGGTAATTATTAGGATAGCTTATAGCGTTATAATATTTAGTATTAAATAAATTTTCAATATTAATTGTAAAGTAGTTATTTTTTGATAAATAATAAGAAATAGTTAAGTTTGATAATAAATAATCTTTAATTTTGATATTATTTTCAGAAATTACGTTTGAAGTATATTTTGTTTCAAATCCTATTAATAAATTATCATTTAAATTAAACCCATATTTAAACAAGATTAATAATTTAGGAGAATTAGGTAGAAATTCAAATAAATTAGACTTTATTCTAGCATTGCTATATGATATACTGAATCTGATTAAATTTTTGTTATTGTTTTGTTTAAAGTAATCAAGTAAAGCTCCTGTAGAGTATATATTACCTATATTTTGAAATTGACTAATATTATTTATATTATTTATAATTACATTATTTATTAAATTAGATATCTTCATATTATAAAGTGAAATATTTAAGTATCCTTTTTGGTTTAGTGTATTAAATTCTTTATAGTATATTAATTCAAGAGTATTATGTTTTTCAGGTAATAGATTTAAGTTATCAAGAGTAGATATTCCGCCATCATTATAATAGGTTTCACTGATACTTGGGGCTCTGTAATTACTTGAATAAATTAATTTAATAGCACTATCATTTTCTAATAGTTTAATTAATCCTATTTTTGGAACTAATATTGATTTAAAATTATTATACAAATTAGAATAATTGTCATACCTTAAGCTGCTGCTTAATATTAAATCATCTTTTAAGCAGTAATCTATGTTTGTATATATCGAAAACAAAAATATGGAGCTTCTTTTTATATTAAGATATTCATTTAGTAAGTATCTGTTGTTTTTATCTATATCATAATTTACATCAAAATTATTCAATTTAAAAGAAAGGTTCCTTACTTCTGTTCCAAGTAAAAAATTATATTTTTCTTTTGTAATATTTATGTTTGTATCTAATGAAAATATATTAGATTTGAGGTTATCTATATTTAGATAATTTATAAGATTATCATAAAGGTAATTCCCAAATTCTTTAAATTTTTGGTTGTAAAAATTAATACTTATTATTTTATTTGTATCTATTTTTATTTTTTTTCTATATAGTATATTATAATAAGAGTCTATAGAGTTGGTTTCAAAGGTATTAAATACGGTATTATATACTCCTGTTGGAAAATGATATTTATTTTGAGATATATTAAAGTAAAATTCACTATCTTCAGTAAATAAGGAAATATAGAAGTAATTCTCATAAGAATTATCTATATAATAAGCTATTGGATCTAAAGATAATTCTTGTCTTTCTTTAAAAAAGATTTTTGAACCTTTATAGTTTAATAAGCTTGCACCTATGGATAACTTTAAGTAATTATCTTTAGTTAAATTTTTATTAAAAATAAAATTATTTAAAGTATTTATTTTGTTATCATTAAAATTAATAAAGGTACTTAAATAAAATTGATTATCTAAATTTTTGTAATTAGGAATTATGTTAATAGTTGCTAATAAAGAGTTACTACCAAAGTAAACATTAGAAAAACCAAAAACTATTTCTATGTTATTAACTAAGTAAGTTGGTATTGAAATAGGTGTTCCAAAGAGAGGTTCATTTAATGTTAAACCATTTAATAAAAATAGTGCTCTTGAATTGTAACTACCTGGTATTTGGATTCCTTTGCTTCCTAGATACCAATATGCTCCATCTTCTACAATGTATATACCTGGACTAAAATTTAAAAGCCTTTTTATATTTGGATAAAAAAAATATTTTAATTCCTGAGGTTGAATTATAATTATACTAGCTGATGATTTTAATACGCTTTGACTATACTTATTTAATGATTCTATTTCATTTACAAAATTTATTTCAGATTTTAAAAAAAATTCTTCATCAATAAATTCCTTGGTTTTTGGATCATTAAGTGTTTTGTTTAAATCATTAAGACTTTTATCTGAAGCATTTACTAATACTGAATTTATTAAAAATATTAAAAAAGAAATTAAAAAGAATGATATACTTAATAAATATTTTGTTATATTTTTTATTTTATTATTTTTTATTTTATTTAGTTGTATAAACATAGGGATATGGAAAATATATTTTATATGAATTGGTGTATGTTAGTGAATCATTTTTTTTAATAATATTAGCTATATTAGCACCTAATTGGAAATAATCTATTGAGTATGCAGCATCTATTCCATATTTTAGTAATACTTTATGAGCTG
>JBMFOW010000108.1:0-5398 GCA_049969455.1 bacterium
AAAATCTCCTATAATAGTTTCTCTAATTATTTTAATTAATTCATCTTTAAATGATAAAGAATTTATATGACATCTCCTTATTTATATATTATTCATTTTTTATTTTTTTTCCTTAAGGTTTTTTTATTTTATATGATTTATTTATCAAAAAGCATTTTAATAGCAACAATGATTAAAAAAATAGCAAATATTTTTTTTAAAATATCAGAAGGTAATTTTACTGCTATATATGATCCTATAAATGCTCCTATTGGGAAAGATATAACTAATAATAACAATACATTTTTATTTATTAAATTATTTTTATAATAATTAATGACAGCGAATAAAGTTACGGGTATCATGAGTAAAGCTAACGATGTACCTTGAGCTACTTTTTGATCTAAATTAAGAAAATAAACCATTGCTGGAATAGTTAAAGTAGCACCACCTACTCCTAATAATCCACTTAAAATCCCTCCTAATAAACCTATTAATAATGTTATCAATATAAACATTTTTATAAATTTATAAAATTTTATTTTTTATGTTAATATATCTATTACTATAGGTAATCCAAAAATTAAATATATTATATCATCAGTATAGTTTTCAATTAAATTTTTTATATCATAATTTAAGGTTATTAAAAAATAATTTCTATTTATTAAAATATTCTTTAGTAAATCTTCTTTTGAATATTTATTTTTAAGCTCTTGTATTGAATAAAATATTTGTATTATTTTATTTATATCATTTGTTTTATAGTAACTACAAATTATTTTTTCTTTTTCATATAAAAGATAATTTACTATTTTTTCTTGTTTTATAATAAATTTTTTATTATTTGTATTAGTTATTTCTAAATTTAGATTATTAAAAAAATTTTTAAATATGTTGAAAAATTGAGGTAATTTTATTTTAAAGATTTTTTTTTCTATTTCTTTTATTGAGTTTTTATTAAATTTATCTTCTATTATAAAAATCTTGTTAATAATTACCTGATTTATATACTTAAAATTTATATTAAATATCAAAGTATTGTTAGCATAAAAATTGATTTTAGTACTTATAGGATAATTTATAAACAAATTAGATATATTAGATAAAAATAATAAGGGATTAAAAATATTATTAATTTCTTGTTCAGTTTTTATTACTGTTTTTAGATTATATAAATCAATTATTTCATAATTTTTAATGAAATTTTTATAATTAACTTGTATTAAAAAATATCTATAATAATTTTGAAAATAGTTAAACATTATTATTTAATCAGTTTTTTCTAATATTGACTTAAGTAAATTAAAGTGATATCTATATTCTTCTATATATGAAGGATTTCTTAGAATAAAAGCTGGATGATAAGTACAAAATATATATTTATTATTTTTTATAAATATTCTACCTTTTAGGTAGCTTATTTTCAAATTAATGTTTAAAATAGTTTTTAAGGAATATTTACCTAGTAATAGAATAACCTTAGGATTAATTAATTCTATTTGCTTAAATAGATATGGACTACATATTTTTATTTCTTCTTCAGTTGGGTCTCTATTTTCAGGAGGGCGACACTTTACTACATTAGTTATAAAAACATCTTCTCTTTTAAGATTTATTTCATTAAGCATCTGTTCTAAGAGTTTCCCTGCTTGGCCTACAAATGGTAATCCTTGGAGATCTTCATTTCTTCCAGGAGCTTCCCCTATTATCATTAACTTTGTTTGATAATTTCCACTGCCTGGAACTGCATTTGTTCTAGTTTGACTTAAATTACACAATCTACATTCCTTTATCTTTTCTTCTAAATCTTTTATTTCTTTTAATAATTTGTTATCTATTCTATTTTGTTTTTTTAACATAATTTAACTAACTTTTCTTTCAAGATTTTCTACTCTAATTGTTAAATCATTAATTATTTCCTTATAGATATAATTAACTAATAAATTTAGATCTGTGTATCTATTATATAAATCATCTAAGCGAAATTGAATATTATCAATACGTTTATTAGTTTCATCAATACGTTTATTAGTTTTGTTAATTTTGTTTTCAATAGAAGGTAGTTTAAAATTTTTAATAATAGATAATTTATTTTCAATAGAAGAGATTATAGATTCAATAGAGTTTATTCTATGATTAATAGATTCAATAGCAATTTTAAAACCTTCTAATTGAGAGGAGACTTCAGATCTAAAGATTTTAAATTCTTCTTTAAAATCTCCTATAATGTTTTCTCTATTTATTTTAATTAATTCATCTTTAAATGATAAAGAATCCATATGATATCTCCTTATTTATATATTATTCATTTTTTATTTTTTTCCTTATTTTAGCTTTATTGATAATTTTGAATATTTGGATGAATTTATAAAAACTAATTCATAATAAGTACTTTTTTCATTTAATTTTATATTTTTCTTATTTAAGTAGTTTATATTAAATTTAGTAAAATTTTTATTAGAATAATTTTTAGGTATTATTATAGATATTCCTTTTAAATCTTGGGGATTATAAATTTCAAATAACACTTTATTATCCAAAATAGTATAATTATATTCAGTTTTGGTAAATTTAAAATAAAATTCTGTATATTCTTTCATTGTCATTGTTTGAATTTTATCTTCTTTTATTTTATTTTTTAAATAGGTAATAAAAAATTTGAATTCATCTAGATAGTAAAAAATATCATAAGGGTGTGTATAATAAAGTATAACATTTTCTGAATCTATTATATAATCAATTATATATTTTAAAAAATTTCTTACTTCTATATTAGGTATATTATTTTTTTTCATTTCACCTAAAGATACTATACTTTTATATGGAAATACAGGAAAAGCTAAAACTTTATTAGATACTTTTTGATTATTAAAGAAAGTTAAATTTGGACAGCTTCCCATGTCTCCTGTGTAATAATAGCAAATCATACCTAATTCTTCTAAGATTTTGGTATTCATTGGTTGAGGATATACTCCATTAGGCGCAGAATATTCAACTATTTTATATCCTACTATTTTTTCTAATGCTTCATTATTTTCTTTAATATATTTTTTAATAAATTTATCTAAATTCGGATCATTAAGGTTATACAATATATAATAAGAGAAATAATTATGAGCCCACCCTCCATGAGAACCAATTTCTCCATAATTTTTTAGTATCTCTACATATTTTTTACCTTTATTCAAAGCATCAAAACCTAAATTATCTCCTTCTTTATCCCTAAAATCTCCTGCTGTTATATGAAATGAAGCTCTTATATCTTTATCTAATAAATTATTTTTTAACATATAGTCAATTGATTTATGATCTACATTTGCATCAATATGATAATTTAATATTAATACTGGTTTGTTATAAGGTAATTTGGATATATGAATAATATTACAGATTTTTTTTAAAAAAGTTATCAAATTTGATCTTAACATTAAATCATCTGAATTGGCTTTTAAGTAACCTAAAGGAGTATTAACATAATATATATTACCTTTTTTATATTTTTTTATTACAATAAAGGGAACTTTATATATTTCACTTATTGCTAATATTTTATAATCTTTATTTTTAAATATATTATTGTCTTTATATTCTATATTTAATAAATAGTATTTAGCTTTTCCGTATTTATATTTACTTATTATTTTTTTATCATCTGATAATTTGGAAATAGGGAAATTTATAAAGTTTGGATCTAGTATTTTTATATAGTCTAATAAAAAACTATTTTCTTTATACTTGTTATAAGTTATATAATTTATTCCTAATATATCACTAAATAAACTATCTTTTAAATATTTATTTTCTATATTTTTTATACCAACATTATATGATATAAAAATATTTCCTCCATTTTCTAGATACATTTTTATAAATGTTAAAGTATCATATGGTAAGTATTGATTAATTTGATCAGAGAAAATTATAGCATTAATGTTTTCTAAGTTTAAAAAATTAAAGTTTCTTAATAAGAAATCAATTGGTATATTTGTAAAATTAAATCCTTCTTCTTTTAAAACTATATTATATGCATCTAGTATATATTTATATTTTAAATAATAATCTTTGTTATAGATTATTAAAATAGTTTTTTGGGAATTTATAAAGTTTATTAATTTTTTATCTTTATCTATTTTTTTATATATAAAATGATAAAATAAATATGAAATTATAAAAAAAAACATAAATAAAAATAAGTACTTAAAAAATTTGTTAAATTTGACAACCATAACAAAAATTTTTTTTAGGAAATATTATTTGTAGTACTATTTAATTCAGAATGGATATATCCGTATATTTTCACCTTAGGTCCAATAGTTATATTTTTTTTAGCAACTATTGATTTTATTTTATTTTTTACCCCTACTACTACTCCATTTGATAGTGATATATTACCTTGCGTAAAAATGTTTTCCTTTACCCATATATTCCCTTTTAATATTATATCATTTTCACTCACTAAATTACCTTGTATTATAATAAATTCAGAATCAGGATTTAATTCTAATTTACCATATATTTTTAAATTTCCTTTAATTAAAGTTTTATTATTAAATTTATTTTCTTCTATATCATCTAAAAAAACAAAATTTTCATCTAATTGGGTTTTAATTTCTTTAGCAAACATTCTTTTAAAAGTTACTAATGAATTTATGTATATATTTTCTGAAGAATAAATTGAACCCCCTACATTAGCTTTTGAATTAAAATATATATTTCCATCTACATGTAAGTATTTCTCTATTTTTATTTCAGAGTCTTTATTTAAGATTAAATCTCCTTTAACAATTAAAGCAAAGAAACTAACTTTATTTGAAATAATTAAATTTCCAAGATTAATAAATTCCTTTTTAAAATTCATTGGCTTCTTAATTTCCGTTGATTTTTTATTCATTATAATTATAGAATATATATCTTTTTCTTTTAAATTGGTTGAATTTTTTAGTTTATTTATATCTTCAAAATTATTAGTTAAATATATTATTTCTTTTTTATCTTTAAATAAAGAAATCTCAAGAATTAAATTTTCTATCTTATTTAAAGCTTCTGAATCATATTTTTTTAATTTATTAAGGATTGCAAGATTTAAGAGATTTAGAAAAGTTTTACCAAAATAAGCAGGATCTCTTTTATAATTCAAATTTATTTCTATATAATTATCATCTTTTTTATTCTTAATTTTATTTAAATAATAAATACTAAAAAATATAGGAATAAAAAATATAGAAAAAAAGAGATAAATAAAAAAGTCTATATTTTTTATTTTTTGTATAATAAAATCAGACATCTTTTTTTATATTTTTATCCATTATTAATATTTTCTTTAATATTTGTATTTTCAGTAAATCTAATAGTTTTGTCCCATTTGACTTCTCTTTTTGTTATTAAATCTAGTAAAGCATCTATAAAGCCTAAAGAA
>JBMFOW010000109.1:0-5368 GCA_049969455.1 bacterium
CTATAACCCCCCTTAACACGAGGGGGTTTCACCCCCTTAACCCCCTTTTTAATCCCTACTTTATATTTATATTTTTATAATGTTTTATCAGATAAAGGAGTTATATTTCTATTTTCAGGGGTAATAATATCATCAATTATGCCATATTCTTTAGCTTCTAAAGCAGACATATAATAATCTCTATCAGTATCTATTTCAATTTTTTCTATAGGTTGTCCTGTATGATTAGATAGAATCTCATTAATAATTCTCTTTAGTCTCATAATTTCCTTTGCATGAATTTCAATATCTTTAGCTTGTCCTCCAATACCTTTTATCCATGGTTGATGAATCATAATCCTAGAATAAGGTAAAGCAAATCGTTTACCTTTAGCACCACCTGCTAATAAAACAGCAGCAGCACTTGCTGCCATACCTACACATATCGTAGATACATCAGGCTTTATAACCCTCATTGTATCATATATAGCCAAAGCAGCAGTTATACTTCCTCCAGGACTATTTATATACAAATCTATATCCTTATCAGGATCCTCCTTTTCTAAAAACAATAATTGAGCAATTATTAAGTTAGCAATATGATCTTCAATAGCATCGCCTAAAAAAACTATACGCTCTTTTAATAACCTTGAATATATATCATACGATCTTTCACCCCTAGGAGTCTGCTCAACAACTATAGGTACTAATGTATTCCTGTAAATACTTAAGTCTTTCATAAACACCCCTTCCTATCTTTGATAAATTACTAAATTTAAATTTAGTAAATTTTAAATTAAGTTTATAAAAATATCTCCTTTATCCTATTCTATTTTATTCTTAATAAACCTCCTTATTTAAAATTATTTTTTTAAAATGAAAAATTAACATTTTTTTTACATTTAAATTAATCTTTTTTAAAGTTAATTTTTTATATTAATAAAAAATAAAACTCTAAAATCAAAGTAGGAGGGAGTAGAAAATGACAAACATAGATACAAATAACAAAATAAATATAAATCTAAATAAAGGAAAAATAGATAACACAATTTCAATAAGTTCAAAAGAGAATGCTCCAAATACTAATTTAAAAATAGATTTAAATACAAACAGTAACTCAGCATTAACAAATAAAGTAAGTGATATATTATCATATACTCAAGATGGAATAATTAGTTTAACAGAAACAGCACAAACTTTTATAGAAAATAATCCAGCATTTATTTTTCAAAAAACAGTAGAACAACTAAAAAGTTCTATAGTTAGCGGAATATATAGCACATTTAGTGAAGTAGTAGATAAAGTACTATTAGGAGCATTTAGAGGAGTTACTTTAGCTTTTGACGCTTGGAATTTTATAAAAAAACTTAAAGAAAAAAATAAATTAAAACAAGAATTAGAAAAATTAAATAATCAAATAAATCAAGCTAATATAGATGAATCTAAGAAAAAAGAAATAGAAGAAAAAATAAATAAATTATTAGCTGATATAGATGAAAATAAAATGGATTTAGGAGTAAGTGGAGGAAGAGTAATAACTGATTTATTAGGAGTAGTAGGAGCAGTAGCTGCATTAGGTTCCTTAGGAGGTACGTTAGCTGCAGCTGCACCTTATTTAGTTGGTACAGCATTAGTAGGAGATATAGCCGGAATATCTTATTATGCTTATAAATCAGTTAAAAATGGCATTAATTCATTTCAACAAAAATTAGCCCAACGAAGAGAATTAGAACTAAAACAAAAAGAAGAACAAATTAAAAATACTTAAAAAATTTAAATATATAAAAAAATACATTAATAAAATAGTAGTAGAAGTAATAAAAGATATTAAACTTGTAGGATTGGTATTCTTAATATTAATGATAAAGAAAAAAGGGGGCTTTTAAAAGCCCCCTCCTTAATTTATACCCAATAATTAGTAATTTCTTAAATTAGATTTTAAATTTAAGACCTATACCAAATCTGGTATAATCTATATCGCTATTATTATCCAATGAATTAAATTTATTAGAAACTACATTTAAGTAAGCTTGGAGTTTAGGATTTATAGTGTATCTAAAAACTGCTGATAACTCAAATAAACTATAATCTGGTATATTAGAACTGTCTAATGTAGGATAATAATTCAAATTTAAATCAATGCCATATTTATCTTTATTAAACTCATATCCTAAACCAACACCTAATCCACTCCAAGTATCACTATCACTTAGATTACCCCATTCACTACTTAGTTTAAATGATTTTAAATTAGTGTTAAAATATAATTTCGAATTATCTTGTTTTATTAATCTATAAGATAATCTTGCACTTAGATCATTAATCTTTACCTTAAAATCAAAATTACCTACCTGCTCAGAATCTTGTCCAAATAAATAGCTTAAACTAATTTTATATCTATCTATTTTGTAATCTAAATTCAAGCAAGGAGCAAAAAAGTTAAAAGTTGATGTATTAAACTTTAAATTAACAGCATTAAAATCTACTGAAGGCTCAAATACTCCTTTTTTATCAATCTCCTCTGCTTTAGTATTTATTAACAATGCAAAGATTACAAATAAAAAGATTATAATTATGTTTAAGTGATAAATAAATCTTAGCATATTTTACCAACTCCTTTTTTAAAACTATTATCAATTTTTTTTCTATTATCAATTTTTTTACTACTCATTTTTATCTATTAGTTCTATTTCCTCTTATACTATTAACAAAATTCATGAACTCTTGGATTGTATTAGTTTTATAGAAATATCTAAAATTAACAGGGGTTCGATTTTTATTTTTTAAACTTTCATTTCTATTAGGCCTTAAATTATGATTAATGATGTTAGTATATTGAGAAGAATTTAAATCATTAATAGCAACATTACCAGTATATATATCATAATTATTTCTAGATGAATTATACTTAAAGTAAATATAATAAGCCTGTGTAGAAATAGCAGGAATAGAAGAAGAGAAAGCAGAATAAACAGATAAATTCATATCACTAGTATCATTACCTACAAATAATCCAATTAATGATCCACTACCATCTACTGCTCCATCATCACCAACACTATCATCTCCATTCACATCTTCCATTTTAGCATATGTAAATTGAATATCATTAGTTCCTTCAAATAATACTACTTGGAAAACTAATTTATTATCATTATTACCATAAGCAGTTGCAAAATATTGAACAATAAATTTTCTATTAGGTGCACTACCTAATGTTTCATACCAAAGCCCAAGACCTAAATAAATACCAGTATCCATTTTTAAATCACTCCAAAATGGAGCAATTAACGAATCATATGGTCCATAGCTATCTCCTACTAAAATATCGTCTATATCATCTTCTGGATCATAACCATCAAAGTCATCATTATCTATATCGCTATCAAAAGAAAACCATCCATTAGTACAAAAAACAACATCACTATCAGCATTAAAAGTATTATTAAATAAAGAGAAATTAAAAGGTAAAGCCCCACCAGCTAAATACAATCCGTTATCATTATCATCAAAATCATTATTAGGATCTACAAAAGTAGCACTAGAATCATTAGATAAATCATCAAAAGGGACAGGATTAATATTAGCACTTCCGCTTCCTCCACTTCCTCCACTTCCTCCAGTATTACCTACTAAAACATCATTTAATCCCCCTACGCTACTACCTCCTCCACAACTAATAATAACCAATAAAGAAATTAATGATAATAAAACCCCTAAAAATAATAATTTTATTTTTATAATTATGTTTATATTATTTTTCATATTTAATTACCTCCTTTTTAGTTATTTTGTATTTTGCATTAATATTCTGGATTTTTAACAATCACATATATTTTCATCTCCTTTTTTGTAAAATTAAATTTTATGATCCAACTAATGATATAATTCAAAAAAAAAAAAAAAAAATCCTGCTAAAAATTTTTTAATATAGTTTAATTAAGTGAAAAATAAATTTGATTAAATAAGAAAATTATTTTTCTTTTTCTTGGTATTCTAAGATGATTTCAACTCGTTCATGCTTAGGATCATTTATTGATAAGCTTTTATCGAAGGGAGTTTGCCCACCTCTAGCACTTATAGAAATGAACCAAGGAGGTATCCCAGAAGCAGTTAAAACATTAGCAACAATAGCAGCTCTCATTGCTGATAACTCCCAATTTTCTTTTTGACCTATTTTAGTAGGTTTAGTATGCCCTTCTATTCTTATCCTTCTCCAAGTATAACTTAAATACTTATCCTGACCATATTTTATTTTAGTTTTTTCATGATGATAAATTAAAACCTTTGCTAATTTTTCTAACTTAGTTTTACCATCTTTGGTTAATTTATAGCTATTTTCTTCAAAAAGTTTTTGAGAATATATAACCCACCGCTGAGCACCTGGAGGATCATTCCTAAATTGAGAAAAAGAAATACTTCCATAAGTATCAAAAATAAAATCATTTAACTGTGATTTAATAGATTCCTTAACTTCTTTTTGAACATCTTTATACTTTACTTGTTCCCATCCAATTTTCCCCAATACCGTTATAGATGCTATAAAAAATATTAACACTAAAATTAAATTAATCATTAAATCTGTAAAAGCGATATAAGGATTAATATCATCATAATTTTCTAAATTATCAATTTGATTTTCTTCAAAAATTCTATTAAACACCATAAATAAAAATTTCTCTTAAGTTCCAAAAAAACAAAAACCAAATCTTTTATTTAACTATTTTTACTTTAAAATTTTAATTTTATAAAAAATAAACTTTACTAAATTAAATTTGTTTTTCTGTATCTTTTTGTTTTTTATGATTTTTTTAATTAATTTTTTTAATTTAATTTTTTAATTTAATTTTCATAACTAAAGCATTTTCTTTGTTATAATAATAATTTTTTCTTATATTTACTTGCTTATATCCTAATTTTTTATATAAATTTATAGCCTTATAATTATTAACATTAACTTCTAAGTAATTTTGTTCAACTCCAAATAAAACTAAATAACTAAGATGCAAAGTAAGTAATAATTTACCAAAACCTAAATTCTGATAATCCTTATAAACAGCAATTTTATATAACTCACTATCAAAACCACTAATAAAAGATAAACAAAAACCAATAACTAATTCATCCTTCTTTAATACTGAAAATAAGTAATTTTTATTAGTAATATAATACAAAAAATCCTCTTTATCCCATCTATTAAATCCGCTAAAATTCTGAGAATCTATTAAATAAATAAATTCTAAATCTTGCTTAGTTAAATTAAACCTACTTAAATTACAAAAAATAACCATATAAATAAGTCCCTATAAACATTTACAAGACACAATTTTTATTTTTTTCATTTTTTTTGAAATTAAAACCTTATATCCTATATATTAAACACTTTGGA
>JBMFOW010000110.1:0-5355 GCA_049969455.1 bacterium
GGTATTTTGTTAGCTATTTTAGCTTATGACATGCTTAATGCTCATACAACTGATATTAAAACTACAAAAGAAGAACGAGAAGAAATTAGAGAAAAATTAATAGAAGAGCAAGCAGTTTGGGTAGTACCATTAGCTATTCCTACTTTAACAGGTCCTGCTACTATGTCTAGTATTATAATATTTGTTTCTAACTCTTCTAGTTTTTTAGAAAAATTAATTGTTGTTTTGTCAGTTATTATAACTCTAATTATTGCTTATTATTTTATGATCTTTTCTGATAAAATATTAAATAAATTAGGTACAAGTGGTTTAAACGCTACTACTAGAATCTTAGGAATTATTTTATTATCTATTGCAGTTAAAATGATAATACTTGGAATAAGAAAATTATGGTATTAATAAAATTAATTATTAATTTTATTAAAAAGATTTATTAATTCGCTTGGTTCTAAATTATTAGCTCGTTTTGATAATATTGAATTTAAATCAGTTTTTACCTTTGATAATTCATCATCTGTAAGTAGGTTAGCAATTTTTTTATTTTTATTTTTATAGATTTTATCAAGAAATTTATAAAGTTTATTTATATAATTTTTTTCAAATGTTTGTTTTTTATTAAAAGATATTATTTGACTAAAGACTTTAGGTTTGGGAGTATAATATTTGGGATGAATTATAAAATGATATTCTATATCAAAAATCATATTTAAAATAATACTTTGAACATTATTTAGAGATTTTATTTTATCAACTACTTCCTTTTGTAAATTCAAAACTATTAAACTTAAATTTTTATTATAATCGATTATTTTTCTTAAAACTAAACCAGTTATATAAAATGGGATATTACCAATTAAAATTAAATCATTTAATTGAGTTAAATCTATTTTTTCAAAAGGTATATTTATTATTTCGATTTTTTTATTTGTAAGTAATTCTGTAAGTTTAGGATTTTCTGAGATTTTTAGCTCTAATTTTTTTATTAATCTATAATCTATTTCATTAAGAAAGATTTTTTTTAAAGCTATATTATTTTCTATTAATTGATTTATTAGATTAAATGATAAAATTCCATAAGAAGAACCTATTTCTAAAAGTGTTAATTCTTTATTATTTATATTGTTATTTAAAAATTCCTTAATTTTATTAACTATTAGAAATGAAATGTTATTAATGATTTCATTATTATTAATAAAATGTTGTCCTAAAGGTTTTCTATGTTTTATTGGAAGCATATTTTATATATTGATTATTCTTATTTTAAGATAATTAGCCAATTCTAGTATACACTCATTTATTTTTATTAAGTAGCTACTAAAACTAGGATTTTTTATGTTGCTTTTATAAAAATTATAAAAAATTTTATAATAAAGATTATAAAACTTATTTTGAGCTTTCCATAAATTTAAATTAATATCTAAGTTAGTTGAAAGTTCTATTAGCTTTTTTATTATATTTAAATTGTTTTTTATATTATTTAATTTATTTATTAATATTTCCTCTTTATTAGATTTATCAAATTCTAATGTTAATATATTAGCAAATTCTTTAAAGTTATTTATAATATTTTCTATTTTTATACTGATTTTATCTACTATCAAATTAGAAAATTTTTCAAAATCTAGTTCTATTTTAGTATTATTTATATAGAATTTTATTTCTTCAATTTTTTCTATATTTAATGCTTCTTCTTTTATTATTTTTTCTAACTCTAAGTCAATTATTAATTGTAATATTAATGATAATTCTAAAGGAATAGGTAGTTTATACTCTATCAAATTATTAACAATGAATTTGTTACTATATAGCAAATTTTCCATAACATTATCTATTTCTTTAATATAAGAATTTATTATTTTATTTACAACTTTTCTTTTGATATTTATTAAAATATCTTTTAAAGTAAATATATTTTTAAAGTAATTCTCTATAGTATTAATTATGCCTATTATTTCTAATTTATTTAAATAATTTTTAAAAATTTTAAACAATTGAAAAAAATTTAGAAAAACTTTATCTTTTAGATTTACTCCTATAAATATATTCATATTTGATAATAATGCAGAAACAACTATAAAAGATTTTTCTTCTAGGTATTTGATATTAGTTACTTTTATAGAAGTTAATAAAAATCTATAATCTTGTTCATTTATTTTTTTTAAATCTTCATAATAAAAAAGTAAATTATATTTAAAGGTATTTTCTCCAAAAAATTGTTTATTTAATATATGTGAAGCTATTAATAATTCTAAAGAAATTGAATTTATTAAATTAAGAAAGATATATTTACCATTTACAAATTTTGGATAATTTGATTCTGCTTTTTCTAAAATATCTAAGAAATTATTTTTTATGGAATCTATTGTTTGTTTATCAAAAATTTCATACATTTTATTTATAGCGTATTCTAAATATTTCATATTTTGAGTAGCTTCTATACCTGAAATATCATCAAAAAACCAACCACAACTCGTATAACTAAATAATATATTCTTATATATTTCTAGTAGTTTTAATTTTGTTGGTATATTTTTATCATTAAAATAATTATAAATGAATTCTTTATAATTATTAAATGAATTAAAATCATTAACTTCAAAATCCCTTATTAGAATTATATCTATATAATTTAGTAAATCTTTAAAAAAATCTTCTTTGGATTTATAAATATTATTATCAACTAAATTAAGAAATTCATTTTTAAGGAAATCTATTGATTGTCTAAAAGGTGTTCTCCACTTTTGGTTAGTATTGGGATCAAATCTACATCCACAATCACTACGCCATCTTTCTATCCCATGAAAACAGCTCCAAGAAGTGTTCTCATAAATCTCTCCTTCATATTCTATATAATTATTTTTTAAATAGTATTCTAAATTACTAACTTTTACTATATTTGAATTGAGTAAATAATTAATAGCAAAAGCTAAGCCTAACTCTCCAAATTTTTTATGATGCCCAAAGGTTTCTCCATCTGTTGCTATTAATATCATTGAATTCTCTAAATTTTTTAGTTTATTTATTAAATTATTAGCTAATTTTTCTCCATTATATAAAGCATCTTTAAATGAAACTTCTGCTGATAATTCTCTATCAAAAGGAAATACTATAATTTTGTTTCCTGACGGTAATTTAACTAATATTGGTTTTCTAGGAATAAAATTATTCTCCCATTCATTTGAATTTATTTTTTTTACTCTTTTTATCTGATGTTCTCCTAAAATAGTAAATTTTATATTATAATAAGCTAAAGTCTCTAAGGTACTAATATCTACTGCAGTTTCACTTAGCCACATTCCTTTTGGGTATCTTTTAAAATGATAATAAAAATCTTTTATTCCCCAATATACTTGTAACTTTTTATCATTATCATCACATAATGGCATTATTACATGATTATATACTTGTGCTATGGCATTACCACAACCTTCAAAATGTTTTAAACTTTCTCTATCTGCTTCTATTATTTTTTTATATAATTCTGGTTTATATATTTTTATCCATTTTAATAAGGTAGGACCAAAATTAAAACTAATATATTCTAAATTGTTTATTATTTTAATAATATATCCGTAAGAATCTATTATTCTTGCAAAAGTATTAGGAATATAACATTCATTAGCTATTCTTTCATTCCAATTATCAAAAGGATATGCACTTTCTTGGATATCTATTTCTTCAGTATATGGGCTTTCTCTTGGAGGCTGATAAAAATGACCATGAAAAATAACATAATTCATAGCTTTTTAAAATTTTTTCCTATTTTATTATAATTTTTTTTATTATATTATTTTCTTCATTTTTTTTAGTTTTCCTGGGGGATATTTAATTTTATAAAAAATTGTTAATAAAAATTATTTTTTATACTTTAGATATTCCTTTTGTTTTTCCATTTATAATATATTTAAGATTGTTATTTTATTAGTTTGGAAATATAAATCTAGAAAGCTTTGATTTAGCTTTTATTTTTAAGTTCTAAAGCTTTTTTTACAGCATCAACTGGGTTAATTAAACCTGCACCTACAGAATATTTAGAAGCATCTTTAACAGGTATTGCTGTTTCTTTTATTATTTGTTTTACTTGAGAAGGTGTTAAAGTAGGATTAGCTTGTAAAATTAAAGCTACTACACCTGCTACTATCGGAGTTGCCATTGATGTACCTGATAACAAAGTATAATAATCGCCATAATGTATAACTGGTTCTTTGTCTATTGTAGAATTTGGAGATCTTAAAGAAACCACTTCTACACCTGGAGAAGATATATCAGGTTTATCTTTTTTATCTACAGGAGTTGGTCCTTTTGAAGTGAAGAAAGCTGGAGTATCGTCATCTAAAGTTAATGTATTTTTATCATCATAAGCACCAACTGTTATTGCATGTTCTGAGATTCCGGGAGTACCTATGGTTTCTTTTAATGGACCACTATTACCTGCTGCTATAACTACTGTTATTCCTGCTTTTTCTGCGTTTTCTACTGCTTTTGCTATTATATCATATTGTTCTTTTATAGCAGATGTAGCTCCTAACGACATTGAAATAACTTTTATATTATATTTATCTTTGTTTTTTATACACCAATATATACCTCTAATTATATTGGATAAAGAACCGCTACCTTGTTTATCTAAAACTTTTATACCTATTAAATTGGCTTCAAAAGCTGGACCTTTATAGCTACCATTTGCTTTAGATCCATCTCCTGCTACTAAACCTGCACAATGAGTACCATGACCATTATCATCATATGCATTCTCTACTCCATTTTTGTTATTGACAAAGTCTATAAACTCTATTATTCTATTTTTTACGTCAGGATGGGGGTAAATTCCTGTATCTATTACTGCTACAGTTACTCCTTTACCTGTTATCCCCATTTTCCAAACTTCATCTGTTTTCAATACATCTTTTATTACATCTATTCTATATAGATTATGAGGTAATTTATTTTTATCTTGTGTTAATTCTATTGGTTTATAGTAACTTATTGTATTATTAAATAAAAAATTATCTTTTATTTTTAAGGAATTATCTTCTATGGGGTTTTGAGAAGAAGTGTATCCTATGTATTCTTTAATTTTGTTATAAATATTACTAATTATATTCATTTTTTTCCTCCCTTTTTTATCTTTATTTGTAATTTTTTATTTTTTATTTTATAATATAAAAAAGGATATTATTAATTGTAAAAAAAAAGTTAAAATATAAAAATAAGATTAATTTTATTATTTTTTTATAAATTTTAAATTTTATTTTAAGTAAGTAGGTAAAAATGATTGAATTTCTGTAAAAGAGGGAGAAAGAAAAATAAAGAGAATTTTTTAATAGAAAAACCGCTCTCTAAAACCTCGTATCT
>JBMFOW010000111.1:0-5283 GCA_049969455.1 bacterium
CATTTTAATAGTATTTTAATAGAGATATAAATTTGAGTTTAAAGGTTATATAAAAACAGATTTATATTTTAAATAGAAGCTATTTTTTATATTTGATCTAGGTTATTAAATAATTTATTTTTAGTTATTATCTATATAAGATAATATTATGTAAGTAAATATTATTAATAATTTTTTTATTTTGCTAACATTTTATCCTTATTTTTTAGTTTTTTCTCTTGAGTTGAAAACATTTTTAATTAATATTGAATTTGTTATACTTGATATTAGGGATAGAATGAGGCCTATAATTATTGTAAAGTTTAGTAGAAATATATTATTTATACTATTAGATATAATGAAAAATAATAGCAATGGTAAGAATCCACCTATTATCATTCCTATTAATATTGGTATATTATCAGTTTCTTTTTCATTTATCTCTATTTGTTCTATTAAATTTTTTATTTCTAAATTTTTGGTTTTCATAAATTTTTATTACCTCTTTTTTTAAAATTTTGTTATTTAAAATTTTTTTACATTAGAAATTTAAAAGATAAAATTTTTGTAAAAAAAATGTTAAAAAATTTCAAAATTTTTTATAAATTAAAAAGAGTATAATATAAAAGGAAAAAATAAAAAAAAATAGAATTTTTATAGTATAGAATTGCTAAAATGAGGAGGAAATTTTAATATGATGTTAAAAGAAAAGCCTCGTCAAATAAAAGAAAATTATTCTCCGAAAATTAATCCTACTAAATCTAAATTATTAGAAACTGCTAAAGATATTATAAATAATTCTTCTCTTGTTGTTTTTACTAAGTATCAAAAAGAGAATATTTCTTTAAAAGCTACAGATTTAGTTAAGTATAATTTAGATATAGAGGAAATAGGTGGAGATATTAAAGTAATTAGAAACAGTATATTGAAAATTGCATTAGAAGAGAGTAATTTAAAGGAAATAGCTCCTAAGATGAGAGGAGCATTAATTATAAATTATACTAAAAATGATCCAATAGCTTTAGCTAAAAAAATTAATGAAATTATTTCTTATTTTAAGAAAGATAAAAACATAAAAGAAGATATACCAGAGATTGTATTTGGGATTCTTGATGGTAAGTTTATTTCTGCTAATGAAGTTAAGACTTTAGCTACTTTACCTTCTAAGGAAGTTTTATTAGCACAATTACTTGGAACAATGAAAGCTCCTGTAACTAATTTTGCAGTTGTTTTGAAAAATATTTTGAATAAATTAGTTTGGGCTTTAAATGCTGTTAAAGATAAAAAAGAAGGTAAGTAATAAAAAAGTATAAAATAAATAACAAAAGGAGGTTTAAAAAATGAGTACTGTTACTAAAGATCAAATAATAGAAGCAATTTCTAATATGACTGTATTGGAATTAATTGATTTAATAAAAGCAATAGAAGATAAATTTGGAGTACAAGCAAGTGCACCTGTAGCTTTTGCTCCTGCTATGATGGCTGGTGCTGCTGGAGCTGCTGCTGAGGAAAAAGAAGAAAAAACTTCTTTTGATGTTATTGTTAAAGAAGTTCCAGCTGATAAAAAATTAAATGTACTAAAGGTTGTAAGAGAATTAACTAATATGCAACTTAAAGAAGCAAAAGATTTTGTAGAAAGTGTTCCTAAAGCATTAAAAGAAGGTGTAACTAAGGAAGAAGCTGAGCAACTTAAGAAAAAATTAGAAGAAGCTGGTGCTAAAGTAGAAATTAAATAAATTATATTAGAATTTTAAATAAAATAATAACATTTGATATATGTGTTGATATATATGATATATTTTATTTAGTTTAGATAAGTATTTTATAAATTTAATGTAACTATACAAAATGATTATATACTAAATTACCTACACTTGATAAATAAATAAAAATTTAAAAGGCCTGCATAAAAGCAGGCTTTCTTTTTATTTCTTTAAATAAAATAAACAATAAATTAATGATAATAAAAATTAAAAGTTAAAATTTTATCAGTAAAATTGATATCTAAGACCTGTATTAAAAAATACTTAATAATAGGGATGGAACTTTTTAATTAGAAGAGAATGTTACAAAGATAAAATGGTAATTGCAAAAATAAAGCTATTAAGAGCTTTAAATATAGATGTTAAAGCATGTAGAAACTTACTCAAAAAGTTTGAGAAATTTGACTTAATAAGGGGTGTAGAAAAGGCTATAAGTTTAAGGATTTTTCAAAATCCGAAAAATAGTTTCGCATGTTATAGTAAGAGCAGTAGACTCGGCTTATATATAAAATATATTTTATATAACCAAGATATATTTGATATGTCGAAGGATATATTTTCTTAGTCATATTAGCATACTTCGTTATGAAGGGCGTTATATAAATTCTAAATATAAAATCTAAACTTTCTCAAAGCTTTGTATATTTGAGGTAAGGTAATTTTACCTTTTGTTATAGTTATTTAGGAATTTTTAACTTTTTAAAAAATTTTTTTCTATTATTTTTTAGAAGGATTTTTTTTATTAATATAAAATTTTAAGATTGTGAGAATTAATTACTAAATATTTAATTAATTAAGATTAAAGATAAATAAAAAATAAAAAATAAAAAAGGAGGTAAAAAAATGAAAAAAGTAAGAATTTACTTTAAAGTATTGCTTGTTTTATTATTAGTAGTTATTTCTATTTTAAAATATTCTTTTGCTCAAAATTATTATGTTTATAATAATATAGAAGATAAAAAAATGGATATAAAAGTTGGTTTATGGAATGCTAAGCTAACAGGTACTTTATTTGCTCCTTCTACTAACTTTACAACTGATTTATCTAATGATTTAGGATTTGGGAATACTAAAACTGGTTTTTATTTTGATTTTAATTATAAATTATCTAATTTGAATACAGTTGGTTTATCTTATTTTAATATTGAGCATAAGGCTGTAAGAACTTTAACTAGGAATATAACTTTACCTGCTGAACCTCTTGATATTAATATTTCAAGCGGAACAACTGTTTTTTCCAATATAAGGAATAGTGCTTTTGATTTGTTTTATAAAAGGTATTTTAATACCGAGCAAAATTATGATTTTTATGGAATGGTAGGTATAAGGTTTAATGATTTTAAAGCTGATTATTCTACAAATACTTTACCATTAGCTTCTTTTGAAGGTAATGCTCCTTCTTTGTTTTTAGGTTTAGGTGGAAAATTTAATATTGGTTCTAATTTAAGTGCTTTTTATGAAGTAAGTGGATTAAGTGTTTCTCTTAATTCTAAATCTAAGAATAAGTTTTTCCAGTATAACTTAGGATTAGGTTATAGATTTACTGATAATTGGAATTTAAATATAGGTTATAGATATTTATCTACTAAATTTGAAGATGATTTTAACAGAAATTCTGATCTAAGATTACAAGGACTTAATTTTGGATTAAACTTTAGATTCTAATTAATAAATTTTTTTAATTAAAAGGAGGTAAAAATATATGATTATTAGAGAAATTTCTAAAAGAAAAATAAATATTAAGTTTTATATTTTATTTATTATTTCTTTTTTGTTTATAATTTCTTTTTTGTTTAGTTTTACATATGGTTATAGTTTTACTAATGATAGCTATAGTTATAAAGGAATGGAGTTTAAGGTTAAAGTATGGGCTTCTAAGTTAAGTGGATCTACTACTATACACGATACAGGAGCTACTTATGATTTAAAAAATGTATATGGTTTTGGAAGTACTAAAACTTCTTTACAATTTGAATTAAGAAAAGAGATTAATCAAAATTCTTTTGCTTACTTAGCTTACTTTGGGGATACTAGAAGTTCTAATGTTATACTTACTTCTCCTGTTAGATTTTATTATAATCAAAATGGTACAGGTATAGTTTCTTTAAATACTGGGGATAATTTGAGTACTGTTATTAAGCTTAATTCATTTGATATGGTTTATGGGTATTATATAGGAAAGAATTATGAGAAAGGGTATGCTGCGGTTTTAGCTGGGCTTAGATTTAATAATTTTGCTGTTGATTGGACTTATAGTGGTAGTGTTAATGGATCTAATTCTTATAGGATAAATGGAGCAAGTGGATTTTTAGGTTTAGAAGGAAAATATAAATTTAGCGAAAATTTAGCTGGATTTGCTAGGGTTGATGGAGGAGTTGTTGGTGGTGGCGGTAAAAGAGTTGGTATATTTGAATATGAATTAGGTGGGGATCTTAAATTAACAGGAAATCTAAATTTAGAACTAGGATTTAAATTTGCAGATGGTAGAGCTAGGGATGAATTAGGTAATAAGTTAAGTCTTAAATATCAAGGAATAAATGGTGGACTTAAATTTAAATTCTAATAATTACGTTTTTTAGATGTAGTAGATGTTTAGGTGGGGGTATTAAGTCCAGCTATTTTTTTTATAAATTATTTAGTTATTACTTTTTTGTAAAGGGTATTTACTAAAATTGAAGAAAAAGAAATTAGAAACTGTACAAATTTTAAGGTTAATTACTAAAAATTAAACTAAAGTAATAAAAGGGGGGAATAAAAGTAATGGCATATAGACCTTGCAAATTTAGACACTCGCAATTGGGGATATTTCAATGTGAAAGACATATGTATCAACATACTGATCAGGAGCAATATGAGGAGTTATATCAGTTTTGTTTGCAGAATGTACCTGATAAGTTTTGTCCATATATAGATTTTGGATTTGATATGTCACAAAATCCTCCTAGGATTTTTATTAATTGTACTCATCCGTATTTTGGTGGTCCTTTAAAAGCTATAGGTGCTTGTCCTAATTGTCCGTTTCCTGAAGGAGATTCTCTAGCTTAAACATATTTTTGTTTTTTTATTTTTACATAAAAGGGGGATTGCTTTATTATGTATAAGGTTCTTGATTCTAAGGAATATTCTAACCAATTTGGATTAAGATCTTACACAAAATATTTAGTTTTTAATACTCCTAAAAGAAGACAATTTGTACATATAACTAATGAAGTTCAGAAAGCAGTTGATGAGTCTAGTATAAAAGAGGGATTTGCTTTGGTTTCTGCTATGCATATTACTGCTGCAGTTTTTGTTAATGATAATGAAGAGGGGTTTTTATATGATTTAGAAAAATTCTTAGAAAGATTAGCACCTTATGGGAAGCATCCTGATGGTGAGAATTATAGACATCATTTAAGTGGGGAAGATAACGGGGATGCACATTTAAAAAATATTTTGGTTCATCATCAAGTAATAGTTCCTGTAACTGAGGGTAAATTAGATTTAGGACCTTGGCAAAGAATATTCTATGCAGAATTTGATGGGCAACGTAATAAAAAAT
>JBMFOW010000112.1:0-5275 GCA_049969455.1 bacterium
TGGAAAACAATAAAATTAAAAGAAGGATTTTTACAGTTTTTTTTGAATTTTATAATTAAGAAGGTATTATTTAAATTATATAAATAAAATTAAATAACTAAATCTAAATTAAGGAAAATTTTATGGAAAACAATAAAATTATAATAGGTGTTCCAAAGGAGAAATATCCAAAAGAAACAAGGGTAGCCTTGGTTCCTAAAGATATAAAAACCTTAGCTTCAGATTTTGAAATTTATGTTGAAAAAGATGCTGGTAAAGATTGCGGATACTCAAATGAAGATTATATCAACAATGGAGCTAAAATAGTAGATAATATCTACCAATACGCTAATTTTATATTTAAAGTTAGAAAACCATTAACAGAAGAACTAAATTTAATAAAACCAAACTCATTTATTGTTGGTTTTTTAGAACCCTTTAATAGTAAGGATATGATAAATTATTTTATAGAAAATAATATAACTTCATTTAGTATAGAATTAATACCAAGGATAAGTAGAGCTCAGAATATGGATGCACTAAGTTCAATGAGCACAGTAGCAGGTTATAAATCAGTTTTGTTAGCAGCTAATTATTCTATAAAGATGTTTCCGTTACTTATGACAGCAGCAGGTACTATAACACCTGCAAAAGTATTAGTTATAGGAGCAGGAGTAGCTGGATTACAAGCTATTGCTATCTCTAGGAAACTTGGAGCTATTGTAGATGTATTTGATCCAAGGCCCGCTACTAAAGAACAAGTAAAAAGTGTTGGTGGAAACTATATAGAATTTTCTTTAGAAAATTTTGAAGATAAGTCAGGATATGCTAAAGAGGTAGATGAATCTATTTTATTAAAAGAAAGAGAAATAATAAAACCATATGTTATCAATGCTGATGTTATAATAACTACTGCAATGATACCGGGAAAAAAAGCTCCTATATTGATAACTAAAGAGATGGTAGATCAAATGAAATTAGGAAGCGTTATTGTTGATTTAGCCGCTAATTCTGGAGGTAATTGTGAATTAACAAAGCCTGATGAAATCCTTATCTATAATAATAAAACAATTATAGGTTATACAAATTTACCAGCTTTAATACCTTTAGATGCCAGTAATCTATATTCAAGAAATTTATTAAATCTTTTTAAACATTTAACTAAAAAAACTAATCAAATAAAATTGGATTTTAATGATGAAATAGATAAAGAAATAACATTAACATATAATAAAGAAATTATTAATTCTAAATTAAAAGAATTATTATCTACTTAATCTATTAAAAAATAATTTATAATAAATTTAAAAGGAGTAAATAAAATATGCAAGATTTCATAAATATTTTATTTAACTCGATAAGTTTAATCTCAAATTTATTATTATCAATAGAATTTCATCCAATAGCTCAAGCTTATATATTTTTATTAGCAATAATATTAGGCTTTGAATTAATAAGTAAAGTACCTTCAATATTACACACTCCATTAATGTCAGCAACTAATGCTATCCATGGAATAGTTATCGTAGGAGCAATTATAATAGCTGCTCATGCTGATAATAATTTACTAAAAATTATAGCATTTTTGGCAGTTTTTGTTGGGACTTTAAATGTAGTTGGTGGTTATGTTGTTACTAATAGAATGTTAGAAAAATTCAAAAAAAAATAAAAAGTAAACAAAAATATAAATTTAAATAAAATTTAAATAATATTAAAAGGAGTATATACTATGGTTTTAGATTTAATACAAATAAGAGAAATAGGGTATTTAATTAGTGCATTTCTGTTTATAATTGGTATAAAATATATGACTCATCCAGAAACTGCTAGAAAAGGAAACTTAATTTCATTTGTAGGAATGTTTTTAGCAGTTATTCTTACTTTTATTCAAGATAAATTTATAATTTCTAATCTATGGTTTATAATATTAGGTATAATATTAGGAAGTATAGTAGGTACATATTTAGCTTTAAAAGTAAAATTCACAGAAATGCCTCAAATGGTATCGTTTTTTAATGGAATGGGAGGTCTTACTATCTCTTTAATATCTTTTTCTGAATTTTTTTATAAATCAAATGAAAATAATTTATTTTTTAATTTTAGTGCTTCATTTAGTGGAGTTATAGGGACAATATCTTTTGTAGGTAGTATGTTAGCTATGGCTAAATTATGGGGATATTTGGAAAATGCTAAAAAATCCAATTTTATTAGATTTTTCAATTTATCCTTAAGTATTATTATTGTTGCAGGTATAATTTACTTAACTATAGGATATAATTTAGATCCTAAAATAAGTAAAATTATTTTTTTAATATTAATAATAATGGGAGGAATATTAGGATTTAGTGGAGTATACCCAATAGGTGGAGCAGATATGCCTGTAGTTATAGCATTATTAAATGCATTTACTGGATTAGCAGCATCTATTGCGGGTTTTGCTATACAAAATAATGCAATGATAGTTTCAGGTACTTTAGTTGGTGCTTCTGGTACTATATTAACTTTATTAATGGCAAAAGCTATGAATAGATCTTTAATGAGCGTAATAATGGGCGGTTTTGGAGAAACTAGTTCAACTGAAGTTTCAAAAAAAGGGAATATCCAAGAAATTTCTCCTCAAGATACAGCTATTTTGTTAGCTTATTCAAAAAAAGTAATAATAGTACCTGGTTATGGGATGGCAGTTGCTAATGCCCAAAATGAAGTACATGAATTAGAAGAATTATTAACAAAAAGAGGGGTAGAAGTTATTTATGCTATTCATCCTGTAGCTGGTAGAATGCCAGGACATATGAATGTTTTATTAGCAGAAGCACAAGTAGATTATTCTAAACTATATGAATTAGAACAAGCTAATCAAGAATTCAAAACAGCAGATGTAGTATTAATAGTAGGTGCAAATGATATAGTTAATCCTGCAGCTAAAAATAATCCTAATAGTCCATTATATGGTATGCCCATTTTAGAAGTATATGAAGCTGCAAATATTATATTTATGAAAAGGAGTTTAAGACCAGGTTTTGCTGGGGTTGATAATGAATTATTTTTTAATCCTAAAACAAGAATGCTTTTTGGGGATGCTAAAGAAACACTTAAAAAAGTTATCAATGAACTAAAAAGCTTATAAAATCTAATATATATCAAAAATGTCAAAAAATATAAAAATATATAATAAAGGAGAAATTATAGTAAATACGTATGAAGTATTAGAATTAATAAATAGTGGAGGAATGGGAAATGTATATAAAGTTAAGCATAACAAAATAGAAAAAATATTAGCATTAAAACAATTAAAAATTCTAGATTATATAACTGATAAAAGAATCTTAATTGAAGGATTCATATCTGAGGTTTCAATACTAACTTCTTTAAGGCATCCCAATATTGCTAAATATTATGACAGTTTTTTTCATAATGATGATTTTTTTTATGTAATGGAATATATTAACGGGTTTAATATTAAAGAATTTTTTATTCATAATGATTTAAAAGAAAACAAAGAAGAATTAGTTATAAATTTTTTATTTCAAGCTTTAGAAGCTTTGGATTATATACATCAAAAAAATATTATTCACAGAGATTTAAAACCTTCTAATTTACTTATTACCGATAAAAACATCTTAAAAATGATAGATTTTGGAATATCTAAATCTATTAGAAAAGATATAATATTTACTACTCCAGGTTATTCTCCTCCTGAACAAACATCGAATATAGAATCTATCCCAACAAATGATATCTTTTCCTTAGGGATTACTTTTATTGAATTATTGACTAATTTAAAACCTCCTGCCAATATAAAAGAAAATAAAGAATATAGTAATTACATAAAAACTTGTAATGATAAATTAAAATTAAATATTTCTAATTCCTTAATAGAAATACTTAATAAAATGATAGAATATGATTATAAAAAAAGGTATCAAAGTGTAAGTGAAATAAAAAAAGATTTACAAAAAAATGGGTTTAAATTTGATAATAATTATATAACCAATTTTTATTTAAAAGTTCAAAGAATTTCAGAAATCTTTGATTTAATAGAAAATAATTTAAATAATAATTTAAAAAAAATTAGCTTAATGGGAGAAATTAGTTTAAAAAAAACAATAGATATAATGGAATGTACTATCTACAACGGAAGCAATCTAAAAATAATTTTTGATATAAAAGAAGAAAAAGATGATGAATATTTATATATATATTTAATCAAGCAATTTTTTAAACCTTCAATTTTAGCTAAAACTAAATTACAAGATTTTAATGAATTTTTTATTAATGATGTAATAGATAAAGTAGGGGGCGAGGTAAATATTTTATGAAAAACCATAAAAATGGTTTGTATTTTGGAACAGCAGGAATCCCTAATTCTTCTCCTAAATTAGACACTTTTTCAGGAATAAAAAAATTAAAAGAAATTAATTTAGATGTAATGGAATTAGAATTCGTACATGGTGTTAAAATATCTACTACCACTGCAAATAAAATAAATATATTTTCAAGAGAAAATAAAATATTTTTAAGTGTTCATGCCCCTTATTATATTAACTTGAATTCTTTAGAACAAGAAAAAATAGAAGCAAGTATTAACAGAATTGTTAAAATCTGTGAAATAGCTAGTTATTGCGGTGCTAAAGATATAGTTATACATCCAGGATATTATCACAATATGGATAAATTAACAGCCTATAACAATATAAAAAATAATTTAAAAAGAGTTTTAGAATTAATAAATGATTATGATGTTACCTTAAGAATAGAAACAATGGGTAAAGTCTCACAATTTGGAACTTTAGAGGAAGTATTAAATTTAAGCCAAGATTTAGGACCTAAAATTTTACCTTGTTTAGATTTCGCACATATGTATGCTAGAAGCTTAGGTAAAATAAATTCATATAACGATTTTTACAAAATCTTTGAGGACGTCAAACACAAATTAGGTAGCGAAATATTAAATAATATACATATTCATATATCAGGAATAAAGTATTCAGATAAAGGAGAAGTACATCACTTAAATTTAAAAGAATCTCAATTTAACTATATAGATTTTATAAAAGTATTAAAAGATTTAAATATAAAAGGATTAATAATAATAGAAAGTCCTAATTTAGAAGAAGATGCTATACTACTTAAAAACCTTTATTACTCTAATATAGATTAGTGAACCACCTCGTATCACAGATACGAGGCTTCGGGTGAATTTAGACACTCTGTAGCCCCCCTTATAACGAGTGATGTATTCACGAGTTATATGTAATATAACGAGGACTGTATGTCCGATGTTATATGTCAATAT
>JBMFOW010000113.1:0-5188 GCA_049969455.1 bacterium
CTCTATTTTATAAATACCTAAAGAGATAAATATTTATTGAAATTTATTAGAAAATATAAAGAAAGAAATAAAATCTAAATCAAAAACTTTAGAAAAATTAATAATTTTTTATAATTAAAAATAAAACTAATAAAATAAAGTAATAAATAAATAAAAAAAGGAGGGAAAACATTTCCCTCCTTTTAGTTTATCAAATTAATTAGATTTGAAATTTCAAATTAGTATTCAGGCATTGGTGGATGGTTATGTCCTTTATCTTTTTCTTTTTCTGGAATTTCTGCTACTAAGGTTTCAGTGGTTAATACCATACCAGCTACTGAGCAAGCATTTTCTAATGCGCTTCTAGCAACCTTTAAAGGATCAATTATACCAGCTTTAAACATATCTACTACTTTTCCACTAACAGCATCAAATCCGTGGGTAGCAGAAGCTTTTTTAACTTCCTCAACGATAGAACCTCCATCAAATCCTGCATTTTCTGCTATTTGTCTTAATGGCTTATCTAAACTATTTTTAACAACTCTAATACCTAAAGCCATATCTCCAGTATATTCAGATTCTAATTTTTCCAATGCTGGTATACATCTTATTAATGCAGTTCCACCACCAGGAATAATTCCTTCCTCAACTGCTGCTTTAGTAGCATTTAAGGAATCTTCCATTCTTAATTTCTTTTCTTTTAATTCAGTTTCAGTAGGAGCACCAACTTTTATAACAGCTACTCCACCAGTTAGTTTTGCTAATCTTTCTTGTAATTTTTCTCTATCAAATTCACTTTCGGTTTCCTTTATTTGTTTTCTTATTTGTTCAATTCTAGCATTTATTTTAGTAGTATCTCCTTTACCACCAATTATAGTAGTATTTTCTTTAGTAACTTTAACTTTTTCAGCTTTACCTAAGTATTCTAAAGATTTAACATTTTCTAATTTTATACCTAATTCGTCGTTAATAACTTCTCCACCAGTTAATATAGCTATATCTTTAAGCATTTCTTTTCTTCTATCACCGAAACCAGGAGCTTTAACAGCACATACATTCAAAACTCCTCTTAATTTATTAACAACTAAAGTAGCTAAAGCTTCACCTTCTACATCTTCAGCTATTATTAATAATGGTTTTCCTTCTCTAACTACTAATTCTAATATACCAATTATGTCATTAACAGCAGCAATTTTCTTTTCAGTTATTAAGATATAAGGGCTTTCTAATACTGCTTCCATTCTTTCTGCATCAGTTACAAAGTATGGAGAAATATATCCTCTATCAAACTGCATTCCTTCTACATGCTCTAATACAGTTTGAGAAGATTTAGATTCTTCAATAGTAATAACTCCAGTTTTACCAACCATTCTTATAGCTTTTGCAATCATTTTACCGATTTCTTCATCGTTATTAGCAGCAATAGTAGCAACTCTTTCTAAATCGTCTATTTCTGTTTTAGTTTTTCCTTCAAAATCTACTTCCTTTGCTTGTTTTTTTAATTCTTCAATAACTACTTCTTTAGCTTTATCTATTCCTCTTTTAAGATAAATAGGGTTAGCTCCGCTTGCTATTGCTTTTAATCCTTCTTTAACTAAATTATAACCTAAAATAACAGCGGTAGTAGTACCGTCTCCTGCTATATCGTTAGTCTTAGATGCTACTTCTTTTAATAATTGAGCACCCATATTTTCTGCTGGATCAGATAATTCTATTTCTTTTGCTACTGTTACTCCGTCATTTGTAATTAAGGGACTACCAAATTTCTTTTCTAAAACTACATTTCTACCTTTTGGACCTAAAGTAATTCTTACTGCATCATATACATGCTTAATACCTCTTTCTAATGCTTGTCTTGCTTGAGTATCAAATAATATCATTTTACCTGCCATAAATTTTAACACCTCCTTAAATTTTATTCACTTTCTATTATAGCTAAAATTTCGGATTCTCTTAAAATGATATATTCTTCTCCTTTGAATTTAACTTCAGTACCTGCATATTTTCCAAATAGTATTTTATCTCCTTTTTTAACGCTTGGAGTTACTCTTTGACCATTATCTAATAATTTACCTGGACCTACTTCCATTACTTCCCCTTTTTGTGGTCTTTCTTTTGCACTATCCGGTAAATATATACCACTTTCAGTTTTATCTTCTTGTGGCATTGGTTTTACCAACACTCTATCTTCTAACATTTTTAATTTTAGTGTTTGAGTTGCCATTTTTTATACACCTCCTTCCTTTCTATTATATATATACCCAAAAATTATGAACTTTATACAATTTTTATTTTTTACATTTTTTTTACAAACTTCTTTTAAAAAAATTATATAGTTTTGATATAAAATAATTATGAATATAAAAAAATTAATAAATCAAATTAAAAATCAATTTAATCAACTATTTAAAAACCTAAACTCTGAAAATAACATATTAATAGATACTAAAAATTATATAAAAGATAAATATTCAAATGATGATATTGAAACAATAAACATAATACATACAAATGACATGCATGGTAAATATTATCCTAATAATGATCAAACAGGTGGAATGTCTTATGTTGCAACAATAATAAAAAAATTAAGAAACCAATACTCTGATTCTTTACTAATAGATTTAGGAGATACAGTATATAATCCACCTCATGATATAAAAAATCATTTTAAACCCATGGTAAAAATAATGAATACCTTAAAATATGACATAGCAGCTACAGGTAATCATGAATACCAATATGGAATTAATACCTTAGTTAATGAGTATGTAAAACAAGCTAATTTTAAAATTCTAAATAGTAATATTTTAGATAAAACAACTAATAAATTACCTGATGGAATTTTACCTTATACAATTTTAGATAAAAATGGGATAAAAATAGCTTTTGTAAGTATATGTACCACAGAATTAGCTACTGATGCTAACCCACAAGTAGGTAAAGATGCAATAAAACTACCAATTACCCAAGTACTAAAAGAACTAATCCCTAAAGTAAAAGCTCAGTCTAATGTAGTTATCTTATTAGCTCATGAAAGTATAAATAAAATTGAAAATATCTTAAAAGATAATCCTGATATAGCTTCAAATATAGATGTGGTTTTTGCAGGTCATGATCATAGTTATACACCTGATCCTATCATTCTTAAAACTAATATCAAAGGTTTTGAGCATAAAACCTACATAGTTGAAATGGGAGCATATACAAAATATGTAGGATTTTCTCAAATAATTTATGATAAAAAACAAAATCAAGTTGTAGATTTTATCCTTAAACCATTTCCTATAAATTCTAAAACAATTCAACCAGATCCTGAAATTCAACAAATAATAAATGAATACTTTAAACCTAATCAAGAAATCTCACTTAACCCAGCTTTAAATTCAATATAAAAAATATTCTATTACTCTTTAAATTTTTTATATTATTTAGTTTTAATTTAATTTATTTTATAAAAAATAAGGATTTCAATTTTTTACTTTTTTTTTACATACTTTTTTAATTTTAGAACCTATATTTTTAAAAATTAAAAATATGAATATTAAATCGATTGGGTTAGTATTAATTGGATTTGTTATAGGAGTTTTAACACAAATGCTAATTAAAGTATCTAGTATTGATGATACATATTACTTACTTAAATCCATTGATGATCGATTAGAAAAAATAGAGAAACGTTTAAAAAATATAGAAAAAAATACTGATAATCTATCCCAAAATTTTGAATATGTTATGGACTTTAAGAGCATTAGAGTAAAATTAACAAAATAAAAATAAGGAGGTAAAAATTATGGATAAATACTATTTAAACGTTAATAACAAATTAGTTCCTGTTTCTGTTAAACGTTTAGATTATGCTAAAAAAATAGATAAAAATAATGATCATATTTTAGAGGATCAGGAAATAACAGACTTTCTAATAAAAAATGATGATTTAAAAATTAAACAAACCAGAGATGGCTTTGAAATTATAAACAAAGATAATATAATTAATGACTTTAAAGATTACTTACAAGATATAGATATAAAAGCACCTACTTTCATTAGAGATTATAATCAAATTATATCTAAAATGATAGAATTAGAAAAAAAATATCCTGATAAAGTTAAATTAGAGTATTTAGGTAAAACTTTTGAGGGAAGAGATATTGTAGTTATGAGAATATCTAAGAATATTAATGAAGAAGAAGGTAAGAAAAAAAGTGTATTGATAACTGGATTACATCATGCAAGAGAGTGGGCTACAGGTGAAGCTGCCCTTAATATCGCAGAAAAACTATTAGAATCCAATGATCCAGAACTAAATAAATATCTTGATGATTTAGATATATACATTTTACCTGTTGTTAATCCTGATGGTTACGAATATTCTCTAAAACAAGATAGATGGTGGAGAAAAAATAGAACTAAATTCGATAATGGAATAGGAGTAGATCTAAATAGAAACTACTTTACCCCAAAAGACCCTACACTTTATAGACAACCAAACGATAAACCTGATAATACTTGGGATGATTATGGAGCTAGTGATAGTGTAAATTCAGATACATATAGAGGTCCATATGGCAATAGTGAAGAAGAAATAAAAGCTATAACTAAACTCGTTAATTCTAAACATATTGATACCGTTATTGATTTCCATAGTTATTCAAATGAAATACTTTACCCTTGGGGATACATAACACAACCTACTCAATGGGATACAATTTATAAAGAAGTAGGGCAAGAAATGGCTAAAGCTGTTAATAATAAATACTATGTTGAACAATCAGTTTATACGTATCCTACTACAGGTAGTAGTGAAGACTATCATCATGAAGAAGGAAGATTCAACTATACCTTAGAAATAGGTAACAGTTTCTATCCTAAATCCAAAGAAGAATTAGATATGCTAAAAAACGAAGTACTTCTAATGACTAAGGTATTTATGAAAAATTTAATAAATGGCAAAATCCCTACTCAAAAATTTATTACTACTTATAAAAACTAATAAATTTACTTCTTTGATATTATTTCATTTATTAGCTTTATATACTCTTCTTTTGCTAAATCTAATTCTAATATCTTCTTTATTTTTCTTAACTTATCTATATCCTCTTCTTTTTCTATCTCTAACAATAATTTTATACCCTCTTCTTTTAATCTAATCTTTATCATCATCTCTATTATCTCTTTCTCCTTCTCTTTCTCAATCCATTTAAATCCT
>JBMFOW010000114.1:0-5174 GCA_049969455.1 bacterium
TCCTCTTCTCTATTTTTTATTGCTAACTCTACTTTTTCACCCATAGCTTGTCTATCATAAAGTTCAGCAAGCTTTTGATCTAATTCATCAATAAGAGATTTAATAGATCTTAATCCATATTTTTCTTTAATTTTAGCTTGTCTTTGCCTTTCTTGTAAAATTTCATCTCTATATGCATTTAGTCTATTAAAAACGTATCCCATTATTTTTTTATTCTCCTTAAAACTATCAAAATCAAAATTATTAATATTATTAATATTATTAGATTCATTATATGGTACTAAATCCCACAAAATATTAGGACTAATTTCTTTTAATTCATTGTTATTATAATAAAAGCAAAGAATTTTTTTCCCAGCTATCTCATTATTTCCATCTTTAATTTCAGCAATAAAAAAAAGAATATAACCATCTAAATTTCCAGTAGGATCAATAAATACGGTCCCTTTTCTTATTTCTTGTGAGAAATTATTAAAAATCCATTCTAAAAGAGCTTCAAAAAGTGGATGCCCAAATGATATAAACTCAATATCAGGATTCTTAAAAGCTATATCCTTATCAAAAGTAGCCTTAGGATAACTCTTTAAAATATTTCCATACCTATTCTTAAAATCCATATTTTCAGAAATCTTCCTTAATTCATAAGGTATAGAATCTATAGAAATTAATTGATTTTTAAGTTTTCTAAATTTACCCCCCGCTTTTTCAAAAGCTTTTTTAAAAAATTCTTCAAGATATTCAGGTATTAATCGATATTCTTTAGCTTTCTGAGATATTTCTTTAATTCTGGTATAGTCTATAGATCTAGTAGCAAGGCTTTCAGCTAACATATCTCTTATCTTAGAAATATAATTATAATCAGGTTTTATATCTAATTCTTGTAAAATTTGATCCATAGTTTTAGCATTAGTTACAGCATCAATTATTAATTGATAAAGATTTCTTCCTTCAAAAATTTCTCCAATAATATCAAAAACTTTATCGCTACCTAATTGATTCTTTATTTCTTCTAATTTTTCAAAGAGCTTAGAAAATACCTTACCTTCAATAGTATCTTCAGCAACTAAATTAAAGATATAAACATCTTTTTGTTGTCCATATCTATGGATCCTACCCATCCTTTGCTCAAGCCTATTAGGATTCCAAGGGATATCATAATTTATCATAATATGACAAAATTGAAGATTAATACCTTCACCAGCAGCTTCAGTAGCAACCATAATATCAGTTTCATCCCTAAAGATCTTTTCTTGTTTTATCCTTTCTTCTATATTCATCCCACCATGAATAAAATTAACTTTATACCCCCAACTTGATATTTTTTCCACAAGATAATCAAGAGTATCTTTAAATTCAGTAAATATTAAGATTTTAGGATTTCCATTTATTTCTTTTATTTTCTGGAATCCTTCATCAATAGCTATTTTAAGTTCTTGTAATTTTTTTTCTTTAGTATTTTCTATAATTTTTTTAGCTTTTTGAATAAGATTACTTAAAATTTCAATTTCTTGTTTTAATTCTTGTGGATTTTTAGCTAAGGTAATTGATTCTAATAGTTCTTCTTTTTCCCATCTTTTTTGTTCTTCATAATCCTCTAATTCTTGTATATATTCATAATTAATGAAACTAAGATTTTGTTTATCAATAGGTATTTCCAAGTTATTTAGTATTTTTTCTAATTTTTCTTTTCTTCTTTGTAAGGATTTAAGGAGTGCGTAAGTACTTGAAGCCATTCTTCTTTGAAGAATCCCCAAAGCAAAAGCTATATTCTCCATTTTATTTTTTAATTCTATAGCACTATTATATTGATTCATTATATAACGAGATACTTCATTATAAAGTTCCTTTTCTTCATCTAAAAGATGGTATTTATTTGTTTTAGGGAATCTTCTAGTGAAAATAGGTTTTCCTTCAAAATCTCTTAAATCTTCTTTTAATCTTCTAATAAACAAAGTATTTTCTTTGTTTTTAATAGATTCTTCAAGTAATTTATTATTAGCAAAAAATCCAGGTATTAAAAGGTCAAGAAATAATCTAAAACTTTCAGGATCTCCTCTATGAGGAGTAGCTGTTAAAAAAACTAAATGAGTAGATGTATTAGATAAAATTTCTCCTAATTTATAGCGTTGAGTTTTAGTAATTTTACCTAAGTAATTGTAAGCAGACATTTTATGAGCTTCATCAACTACAACTAAATCCCAATGTACATACTTTAAAGTATTTAATATATCATCTTGCTTAGCAAAATCAATTGAAGTAATTATATTATTATATTCTTCCCAAGGATTAGTCCCATAATGAGCATTAAGAGTATCTCTATCAATTACGTAAAAATTTTCCTGGAATTTTTCTTTCAACTCTCTTCTCCATTGGTCTTTTAGATGTCCAGGTACAACAACTAAAACTCTATTTACTAATCTTCTTAGTTTTAATTCTTTAATAATAAGTCCAGCCATTATTGTTTTACCTGCACCAGGATCATCAGCTATCATAAATCTTACCTTAGGTTGATTTAGTATATATCCATAAACAGCGTCTATCTGAAAAGGTAAAGGATCTATTTTTGAAACATTAACAGCAAGTAATGGATCAAATAATGCAGCATATCTAAATCTATTAGCTTCAATAACTAAAAATGCTAATTCAGGGTTAAAACTAAAATCAATAATATCTTTAATAACTTGTATTTTTTTTAAATCTTGATCATCTAAGATTTTATCTATATATTGTTTAGAATTAATAGTATAACCTATAATATGAATACCAAAGTCTAAATTTTGAATTTTTTCAATCTTAACAGGCTCTTTAAACAATGAACCTTTAATTATATCCCCTTCATTAATCATAAAAAAACATATTTAAATAAATTCTTTTTTATACTTAATTTAAAATTTTTATATCTAAATCCTTTTTTAATCTTTTTTAAAATTTTTTAATTTCTTTAAATTTTTTATTCAAAAGCTCCATTAATTTAAAAATATAATTTAAAAACCTATTTTTATAAAAAGTTATTCTTAATTTAAAGCAAAAAAGAACTCTTTTAAAAACTATAGAATTAAAATAATATGAGAAACTTAATTATAAAAAACTTAATTATAAAAAACTATAGGATATTAAAAAGAATTTTTTTAATTAATATTACTCTTTTAGTTTTTTTAGCTATTTTTTTTATTATTTTTTTAAATTTTGGTTTTTATTTAACTTTAAAAGATTTAATTTCAAAATTTTTAAAAGATGAATATTTAAGTGCTCAAGAGATAAATGTTAATTATAATCTTTATTTTTATGGAGCTGTAAGTGGTATAGTTGATGGATCTTGTTATTTATTATCTAATAAAAATGAATCAGTTATTGTAGATATAGGCTCATTCTTTTCAAATGAACAAGAAAAAAATTTAAATAACAACTTAGATAATAATTTAGATATAAATAAAAAATTTTCTAATGAGAATATAGATTTTAAAGATGATTTAAAAAAGTTAAAAGCTATTATTATAACACATGCTCATGATGATCATATAGGTAGGTTACACTATCTTGTTTATGAATTATACAAAAGGAATGTACAAGATTATAAAATATATATGACATTACCAACTTACTACATCTACATCCAAAAAATAAAGGATACAATAAAATACAGTAAAATACCTAAAGAATTAAAAAAAATAATAGAAAAAGAAATAATTAATAAAATAAACATAATATCCCCAAATAGTTATTTTTATATAGGAAATAATATAGAAGGTTATACGATATTAAATTCTCATATTCCTGGTTCAGTTTCTATTTTATTAAATATAAAAAATACAAATAAAAAAATCTTATTTTCTGGAGATATTGGTAATGATTTTATATTCCATTTAAATCCGTTACAATATGAAGAATTAAACAAGATTAACCCTGATTACCTTATAATAGAATCAACTTATGGAGATAAAAATTTTAGTTATAACAATGAAAAAGAATATAATAAAAAACTACAAGAATTTTTAGAATATATTAATTATTTAAAAAGACAAAAAAAGAAAGTAATAATTCCTGCATTTGCAGTAGATAGAACCCAAAAAGTTTTATTTACCTTACTATATGGAGTAGAAAATAACATAATAGATAATGATATAAAAATAGCAATAGGAGGAAAATCTTCTCAAAAAATAACACAAGCCTATTTAGAAATGATTAATAACCCATTATATGATATTTTCTTTAATAAACAAAAAATAAATTTTAATATAACATATAAAAACAAAATTTGGTATTTTGATAGATTTAAAGAATCAGAATTAGATAGACTGGATGAAAAGATAAGTAAGTATGATGTAATAATAAGTCCATCTGCTAGTGGAGAATCAAGTGATTCTAAAGTTTTATTAAATAGATTTTTATATGATTCTAAAGTAGTTGTAATAAAAGTATCTTGGACACCTCCTAATTCTTTAGTTTCAAAAATATTTAAAAATAATTATAATAGTTATAATAGAAATTATAGTGAATTATTTTCATCACATGCTGATAAAAAATCTTTAATAAAATATATCAAAAACCTAAAACATGATAATTTAAAAACAATCATAATAACTCATGGAAGCAATTTAGCAAGAGATTCTTTAGAAATTGAAATAAAAAATAATTTTAAAAATATATCTATATTAAAACCTAACTACGCAGATAAAATTACTATAAAATAATAACAAGTAAGAATTATTTTCATAAAAAATTAATTTTTATATTTAAAATTTAATATTTAGAATTAGGGTGGTTTTATACAAAAATTTAGTAAGCTTTAATTGAAAAATATTTTAATTGAAAAATTTGGAAAATAAAAAGATATAAATATTAACTGAGAGATATTAAATGTTAAAATTGTAAAAAATGAGTTAAAAATATGTAAAAAATATGTTAAATAAAACGAGAAAGAATTTTTGGATTTTTAATTTGATTATTGTTTTTTTAGTTATATCTAAGATAAAACTATATTAATTATTAATTTTAGTAGATAAAATAAGTTTTTTTTAATAAAAAATTTTATAATTTAAGAGCTGCGAGAGCCTCAGCTAATTTTAATATTATTTTTCTTAGTATTTTCAATAGATTAATCCATTTAATTTAATTTTGTTAAAAATTTATTAATTTATTAAAAATTGTTAAGTATATATTTTTATAACGAAGAC
>JBMFOW010000115.1:0-5134 GCA_049969455.1 bacterium
CAAATAAATAAAAGAATAATATAAATAAAAAATAGTTTATATGTTATATAACTCGTGAATAAATCACTCGTTATAAGGAGGTTATAAAAAATGGAATATATAACACCAAATGATTTTTATAAAGGATTGGTAATAGAATATGAAGGTAATTTATGGCAAGTATTGGAATATCAACATACTAAAATAGCTCAAGCTAGAGCTTTTGTTTTAACTAAAATAAAAAATTTAAAAACTGGCCAGGTTTTGGAAAAAAAATTTGATAGTGAAGAAAAATTTAAAAGAGCATATATAGAAACTAAGCCTATGCAAGTACTTTATAGAGATAGTGAAAATCTGTATCTTATGGATAATGAAAGTTTTGAACAATTTTCTATTCCATTGAATTTGATTCAAAAAGAGATAGGATATATTAAAGATGGGGATAATATAAATGTAATGATATATGAAGGTTCAATAATAGGTGTAAATTTGCCACCAACTGTTAAACTAAAGGTAGAATATACTGAAAAAGCTGTTAAAGGAGATAGGGTAGCTACTGCTTTAAAGCCTGCTACTTTAGAAACTGGAATAACTGTAAATGTACCTATATTTATTGAGATTGGGGAAGAAATATTGGTTAATACTCAAACAGGGGAATACGTATCAAGGGCTTAATTTTTTAATTTAATGTTAGCTACTGTTTGTATACCTACTTATAATAGAATAAATATATTATTAAAAACTCTTAAATATTGGCAAAATCAAACTATAAAACAATTTGAATTGCTTATAATAGATGATAATTCTACTGATAATACTTATGAGTTATTGATTAAATATAAAAAAGAAAATAATTTTGATAATTTAATAATAATAAAAAATGAAAGAAATTATGGATCAGCTTATGGAAGAAATATAGGTATACTTTATTCTAAAGCTCCTATTGTTATTTATACAGATGATGATACTTTTGTTTATCCTAATTATATTGAAAATCATTTGAAATTCCATCAAAAATATAATAATTTAATTTTAAGAGGTCCTATTGTTAATTTTAATAATTTAGATTTATTAAATTTATTTTTCTCAAATAATTTTCAAAAATATTTAAGAATAATTAAGGGGTATTCAAGAAATTATTTTTGTACTGCTAATGTATCTATAAGAAAGGAATTAATATTAAAAGCGGGTTTATTTAATTTAGATTTTTATAGATGGCAAGATACTGAATTAGGCTATAGATTAAGAAAATTGGGATTAAAGAGAGTATTTAGTTTTTCCATTCCTGTTTTTCATTTTAAGGAAGATTTTAAGGATTTAGATAAAATAAAGAATCATTATTATCAAGAAGGAAAATATGCTGCTAAATTAGTTAAAATTCATAATAATTTATCTACTAAACTTAGGACGGCTTTTATTTTCCCTAATACTATTTTATGGAATTTATTTTATAAAAAAAATAGTAATGTTATAAAAAATATAAAAAAGGAATATTATATTAGGGGGTTTTTAGATGAATACTATAAAAAATAATCTAAAAAAGGATAATTCTAATGCAGTTAAGATGGTAGATATAAGTAAAACTGGATTAAATAAGGAAATAGTTTATAGAGAAGCTAAAGCTACTGTTAAACTAAGTAATGAAGTTATAAATAAAATTATAAATAATGAGGTGCCAAAAGGTAATGTTTTAGTAATAAGTAAAACAGCTGGAATATTAGCTGCTAAGAATACTGCTAATTTAATTCCTTTATGTCATCCTTTAAATCCTGAATTTATTGATATAAATTTTAGTATAAAAGAAAACGAAATAGATATAGAATGCATAGTAAAGGGGCAAGCTAAAACTGGTTTTGAAATGGAAGCATTAGTAGGGGTAACTATAGCTGCTTTAACTATTTATGATCTTTGCAAACCTTTAGTATCTAATATAACTATTGATAATGTTTCTTTAATTTATAAATCTAAAGAATAGATTAATAGAGTTGATAAATTAAGATTTAAGAAAGGAGGATAAAAATTGAGTGTAATTAATAATAAATTTAATATAGAGAATGGAAAATATGTTGTTAGTTTGCATAAAAGGTGATGGTATTGGTCCTGAAATAATTGATAGTGTTTTGGAGATTTTTAATTATGTTAATGTACCGGTTAGGTTTGAAGAAGTTTTTGCTGGTTTAGATTGTTATAATAGATTTTTTAATCCATTACCTAAGGAGACTTTAGAATCTATAAAAAAGAAAAATAGGATAGCATTGAAAGGACCTACTACTACTCCTAAAGGGAGTGGTTTTAAAAGTGTTAATGTAGCTATAAGAAAATATTTAGATCTTTTTGCTAATGTTAGACTTTCTAAGAATTTACCTAATGTTAATTCTAAGTATTCCAATATTGATTTGATTGTTATAAGAGAGAATATAGAGGATACTTATCCTGTAGTTGAATATTATCAAACACTTGATGTTGTTTGAACTTTGAGGATAACTTCTAAGCAGGGTAGCTATATGATAAATAAATTTGCTTTTGAATTAGCTAGAGCTTTAAAAAGAAAAAGAGTTATTTGTGTTCATAAAGCTAATATTCATAAATTTAGTGATGGGGTGTTTCTAGATATTTTTTATGAGATTTCTAAAGATTATAAAGATTTGGTTAGTGATGATATAATAGTTGATAATTTATGTATGCAGTTAGTAAGGAATCCTGAAAACTTTGATGTTTTGGTATTACCTAATATATTTGGGGATATAGTTAGTGATTTATGTGCTGGTTTAGTTGGAAGTTTAGGACTTGTATATAGTGATAATATTGGTTTGAATTATGCGGTGTTTGAGGCTGTTCATGGTTCTGTTCCTGATAATAGCTAATAAAAATATTGCTAATCCTACTGCTATTATTTTAGCTGCTACTTATATGCTTAAATATTTAAATTTATTTGATTATGCTTATATTGTTGAACAAGCTTTATTTAAAAATTTTGAAAATGGAGTATTTACTAAAGATTTGAATGGAAATTACTCAACTACTGAATTTACTAAGAATTTAATTAAAAATATTAATAGATCTGTTAAAAATTTTATTGATTTAGAATATAAAGCAGATATTAATATAGATAATATTCCTCCTTTAACTGATTCCAAAAATTGGGAATTAATTGGAGTTGATATTTTCATTAAATGGAATGATGTTAATAATTTACCTGATATACCTTTAGAATATAAGGATTTAAAAATAGATTTTATATCTAATAGGGCTACTAGAATTTATCCTGAAAAAATTTCTGATATAACCTTAGTTAATTGGTATAGATGTAGATATTTAAGTAATAATAAAATTGATTTTAAATTAATACATGAATTAGTTGAGGTTATTCTTAATAAAAGTATAAGAATTGTCTAGTTAGAATTTTTGTATAAATGTGATAATAAAAATATGTTTTCTGAAGAATAAGTTTTTAGTTCTAAATAATAGTGATAAAAAAGCTTATGGGTATAAAGGTGAGAATTAGGGTAAGAAAAATACTATATAAAAAATTGACAAAAGTCAATAAAAATTATTTAAAATTATAATAATTAATTGAAAGGATTTAATATTAAAATTGTATAAATATATAAATGGAGCCCCTAAAAAGGGGCTGCCAAGAGGAGAAAATAAAATAGAGGGTAGCTAACAAAATAGGTTTAAGTTTTAATATTCAAATTATTAAATTGAATATTAAAATCAGTGGAGGGTTTGATCCTGGCCCAGGATGAACGCTAGTGGGATGCTTAACACATGCAAGTCGTGCGATCGGCTAGGCCTTCGGGTCTAGTACGGAGCGGCGAACGGGCGAGTAACGCGTGGGTAATCTACCCTCAAGTGGGGGATAACCTCGGGAAACTGAGGCTAATACCCCATATTCTTATAAAGCCTTATGCTTTATAAGGAAAGGAGTAATCCGCTTGAGGAGGAGCCTGCGTCCTATCAGCTAGTTGGTGAGGTAATGGCTCACCAAGGCTACGACGGGTAGCCGGCCTGAGAGGGTGACCGGCCGCAAGGGGACTGAGACACGGCCCCTATCCCTACGGGGGGCAGCAGTGGGGAATCGTAGGCAATGCCCGAAAGGGTGACCACGCAATCCCGCGTGCAGGATGAAGTCCTTCGGGATGTAAACTGCTGTCAGGAGGGACGATGATGACTGTACCTCCAGAGGAAGGGACGGCTAACTACGTGCCAGCAGCCGCGGTAATACGTAGGTCCCAAGCGTTATCCGGAATTACTGGGCGTAAAGGGTCCGTAGGCGGCTGGGTAAGTCAGTAGATAAAGCCTGGCTCTCAAGGCCAGTTCTTCTACTGATACTGCTCAGCTTGAGGGCAGGAAAAAACAGAGGAATTCCCGGTGTAGCGGTGAAATGCGTAGATATCGGGAGGAACACCAGTGAGGAAGCTGCCTGTTTGGCCTGTTCCTGACGCTGAGGGACGAAAGCCAGGGGAGCAAACCGGATTAGATACCCGGGTAGTCCTGGCTGTAAACGATGAGTGCTAGGTGTGGGGTGTAACACTCCGTGCCGCAGGTAACCCATTAAGCACTCCGCCTGGGTAGTACGGGCGCAAGCCTGAAACTCAAAGGAATTGACGGGGACCAGCACAAGCGGTGGAGCATGTGGTTTAATTCGATGCAACGCGAAGAACCTTACCAGGGTTTGACATGCTAGCATAAGCCCTTGCTGAAAGGTAAGGGTGGATGTGGGGCAACCCACATCGGCTAGCACAGGTACTGCATGGCTGTCGTCAGCTCGTGCCATGAGGTGTCTGCTTAAGTGCGGTAACGAGCGCAACCCTTGCCCTTAGTTGCTACATTAACGGTGGGCACTCTAAGGGGACTGCCGGCGACGAGTCGGAGGAAGGAGGGGATGACGTCAAGTCCTCATGGTCTTTATGCCCTGGGCTACACACGTGCTACAATGCCGGGTACAAAGGGAAGCGAAGTCGCGAGGCGGAGCAAATCCCAGAAAACCCGGCTCAGTTCAGATTGCAGGCTGCAACTCGCCTGCATGAAGCCGGAATCGCTAGTAATCGCGGATCAGCCACGCCGCGGTGAATACGTTCCCTGGTCTTGTACACACCGCCCGTCACGCCACCCAAGTCGCTCTTTTCTGAAGGCCTGATAAGGGCTTAGG
>JBMFOW010000116.1:0-5125 GCA_049969455.1 bacterium
ATATCAATAATCCCAAGGATTCTAGGTAAAAAATCTAATATAAAATAATTTTCCTTAGAATTAAAAACTAAAGATAAAGAAAGAATCAATAAAACAAAAGAAAATATTGGAAAAAATATACTATCATAATTAGCAAAAATTCTATCTAAACATTTAATAAATCCTTCATAATCGTTAAAATAAAAACTAATAATCAATCCATCAAATAAAACTATTTTATATATAATATCCAAATCTGAACTAAAATTTTTAACTAATTCTTTAAATTGAATAGAATCTTTTTCAAAATTAGAAGGATCCAATAAATCAATTATCAAAAAGATATCTTCTTTAGCTTTATCTAAATTATTCAATAAAAAAGCCAAAATAGATCTTAAATAATAAAACTCAAAATCATTTATATTTTCCAATTTATCAAAATAATTTATAGCATTAATAAAATCATTTTTAAACAGTAAATCCATTATTTTTTTAAAATCATTTGAGAAATTAACAAAACTAAAAATTTGATACTCATTTAAAATTTCCATATTCTTTTCATTGTTATTAATATCATAAGCTGCATTAATAAATTTTTCGTTAATAGCATCGATTAACTTAGGGAAAAACCAAAAAAATAATAATGGATTAATAACAAATATTGGAAAATAATCCCTTATCTTCAAAGGTAAATAAGTTTTAAAAAAAACATCATTCTTAGAAATTTTTCTACAAATTTTACATTTACAATCCTTATGATGCTCTATATTATTAGATATCTCCATTATTTTTTCATTTTCAACTTCAATTACATTAGCATTTAAATTCTCAATGATTTTAGGATTAGAAATAGAACTACCCATAAAGATTTCCCCCTATATAATATAAACACTACTCTTATCTTCAACATTCATAATATCTTTAACCTTTTCTTCAACAAAATTTGCATCAATCTTAATAATTTTATATCTATATTTATCTACATCAAAAGATATATCTTCAATAACTTTTTCTACAACTGCATGTAATCTCCTTGCTCCAATATTCTCAGTATAAGTATTTAACTTTTCAGCAATATCCGCTATCTTATAAATCGCATCATCTGTAAACTCCAAATTAATCTCATCAGCTTTTAATAACATAATATATTGCTTTATTAAACTACTTTCAGAATTCTTTAAAATATTATAAAAGTCATCTTTTGTTAGATTTTTAAGTTTAACCCTAATAGGAAACCTACCTTGAAGCTCAGGAATTAAATCAGTAGGCTTAGATATATGAAAAGCACCTGCAGCAATAAATAAAATATGATCAGTTTTAACCGGTCCATATTTAGTTAAAACTACACTACCCTCTATAATAGGAAGTAAATCTCTTTGCACTCCCTCTCTTGAAACATCAGGACCTCTACCTGTCTCACCCTTTGATACAATCTTATCTATTTCATCTATAAAAATAATACCTAAATTTTCAGCTTTCAAAATAGCTTCTTTCTTAACTTCATCCAAATCTATCAATTTCTTTGCTTCCTCTATTTTTAATATCTCTATTGCTTCCTTTATCTTTACTTTTTTCTTTTTTATTTTTCTTGGACTTAATGAAGAAAACAATTCATTCATATCTATTCCATACTGATCAAAAGTTTGATTAGTCCCAGGGATAAAATAAGCTTCAACAACAGGCTTAGATTCTATATCTATTTCAACTAACATATTCTCATCTATTTCTTTATTTTTTATTTTATTAATAAATTCTTTTCTCTTAGAATCTATTTCTAATTTTACTTCTTCTGGTACATTTATATTTGAAGAAGATATATTAAATAAATTAAATAAAGGATTATTAGAAGAATTAGAAGAAGAAGGATAAGGATAAACAATTTCACTTAACTTTTTAAGAGCTTCTTCATAAGCTTTATCCTCAACTTTTTTGATTTTTTCTTCTTGAACATTCCTAAAAGAAACCTCAACCAAATCCCTAACCATACTTTCAACATCTCTACCTACATAACCAACTTCAGTATATTTAGTAGCTTCTACTTTAACAAAAGGAGCACCTATAATCTTAGCTACTCTCCTAGCTATTTCAGTTTTACCTACACCAGTAGGACCTATCATTAAAATATTTTTAGGTATAATCTCTTCTTGATAATCTTTAGGAACCTTTAAGCGTCTATACCTATTCCTTATAGCAATAGCTATACTCTTTTTAGCTTCTTCCTGACCTATTATATATTTATCTAATAATTCCACTATCTTTATAGGCTTTAAATCTAACATAAAATTTTCTAATAAACTCATATCCATAATTCTTTTACCCCTATTTAAAACTATTTTTTCAAATCACTAAAAATAAGATCTAAAAAACTATTACCATCTATTAAACTTCTTGATTCAGAATTTAAATAATTTTTAAAATAATCAAAAATGGTTTTAGCTACATCACTAAAAGAATCCCTAAAACCTAAATTAAAATTATTTCTAAAATTCTTATTTTTTGAATAAACAATTAATGGAGTATGTTCACGTGTGTGATCAGTAGAATCATCAGTAGGATCATTTCCATGATCTGCTACAATAAATAAAATATCATCTTCTTTTATTTCATTAACTAAATTCATAATATTTTGATCAAATTCAATTAAAGCATTAACCATACCAATATAATCTTGCCTATGACCATATAAAGTATCAAAATCTACTAAATTAGAAAAAACTAAACCATTAAAATCCTGATTTACTACTTCGATTGTTTTATTTAAAATATTTAAGTTTCCTGATACTTTATAAGATTTAGTAATAGATTTATTAGCAAATATATCAACAACTTTGCCAATAGCTACAACTTCCAAATTAGATTCATAAAAAATATCTAATAATGTAGTTTTAGGAGGTAAAACTGCAAAATCTTTTCTTTTATCATTAAGTCTATAATAATTACCACTACTTCCTGCAAATGGTCTAGCAATAACCCTTGAAGTTAAATATATTCCATTTTTATAATTCTTAAGTAAATCAAAAGCAATTTCACAAATTGAATATAATTCATCTAAATTAATAACATCAATATGAGCAGCAATCTGAAAAACACTATCTGCAGAAGTATAAACAATAGGATAACCAGTTTTTAAATGTAAATCTCCTAATTCCTTTATTATTTCGGTACCAGAAGCAACTTTATTTCCTAAAATTTTCCTATTTATCCTTTTTTCAAATTCATTAATCAAATCAGAAGGAAAACCATTTTTAAAAGTAGGAAATCCTTTATTAGAAATAATACCAGCTAACTCCCAATGTCCCGTTATAGTATCTTTTCCATTAGATTTTTCAGTTAATATTCCATAAGAAGATATAACATTTATATCAATAAATCCTAATTCTTTAGCATTTATTTTATCTTTAAATTCAATAATTTTCCCAAAACCCAATTTAGATAAATTATAAAAATTGTAAATTTTATTATTTTGCAAATATTTTTTTAAAGAATTAACTAAAGTGTTACAAGTTTTTGGATCATTAAATAAATGAGAATCTTCCTGTGCTCCAATACCTAAACCATCTAAAACAACTATAATTGCTTTCATAAAATTTTTTCAACTTTAATATTACAAATCCTTAATAATAGCGGGTAAAATAACTTTATAATCTTCAATAATTCCTATATGAGAATACTTAAAAATAGGTGCATCTTTATCGTTATTAATAGCAACAATTACTTTAGATTTATTCATACCAGCTAAATGCTGAGTAGCTCCAGAAATTCCAACTGCAATATATAAATCTGGACTAACCGTTTTACCTGTTTGCCCTATTTGTAAATTAGGTTCAATCCAGCCTGCATCAACAGCAGCTCTAGAAGCACCAACTGCCCCATTTAATAAAGATACTAACTCTCCTAATAATTCAAATCCTTCTTTAGAACCTAAATCTCTACCACCACTAACTATAATCTTTGCATCCTCTAATTTAATCCCTTTATTTTCTACTTTACTCACCTTACTAACAAGAACCTCATTAAATTTTTCTTCGTAATCTATATTTATTACCTTTAGATTACCTTTATTACTTACATTGTCTAAAACTAAATTCTCATTAAAACTAAAATAATTCTGCTTATAAGTTAATAAAATTTTATTTTTATTTACTATAAAACTACTAATACTTTTAGAACCATATGAAAAATTCTTAAATATTATATTATTATCTACTAGTTCAAAATCAATTAAATGAGTAAAAATTCCGTAGTTAAAATAAGAAGCAACAAAATGAGCAATTTCTGTATTGATCTCATTATCTTGTAATCCTATAAAATCTAAATTATCTTCATTATTTAAAAAATATTCTATTACTTTAATTAAAATATTAAGTAAATTATTAGGCAAATATGAAATACTTAAGTTTAAAATATTAAAAAGATAAACTCCATCAATAAAATTAGTATATTTCAATAATTCATTTTGATATTCAGCAGAAATATTGCTTAAATTAATAATTCCAAGAAAAGTTTTTTTTAATTTTAATTTATTTTTTATTTCATTTAAAAAAGCTATATCATTTAAAAAATTTAGCTTGTTTTCTTTATTAAATATAAAAGACATTACATTCATATTTATATTATTTAAAAAAAAACCAAACAATCCTTTAAAAAAACAAATCTTAAATATTTATTTTATACTTTTTTGCCAATTATAAAATCCAATAATGACTAAAATAAAACTATAAACAATCGAAACTAATATATAAATAAAAAACAAAGGTACTCCTATATTAACAAGTATAGAAAAAATATTACAACCATAAAAACCTTTATTTCCTAAATAATTTTTTTCAAAAAATATTAATAAAACCCAAACAAAATAAGTTAATAAAATAGCATAAAAAGAAAAATTTAACCTTTTATAACTTAATAAAAAATAATTTAAATTAGTAATTTCAAATATACCTTTGAAATATTTCGCCATAAAATAAATAGGTAAAACATATAACAAAACAATAAAAAATAAAATTAAAGGAAAATATAACCCCATATTATTTATATACTCATAATAAGAGTATGCAAAAGTAATACCAATAGCATAAACTATAAAAGGTATTAAATTTTTATTAAAAAAAACAATAAAAATAAAACCAAAAATAGGTAAATAATA
>JBMFOW010000117.1:0-5028 GCA_049969455.1 bacterium
AATTCAAAAAAAAACAGAAACTTACTTCTTTACAAAAATACGTAATATAACTGACATATATAATATAAAAAATTTATTAAATAATGACAATGATCTAAAAAATTACATCAGTATAAATCAAATATCAATATATAACCTATCTATACCAATAAAGAATATTAATTTATCAAAAATAGATAATAATACTCAATTTATAAAATATAAAAAAGGAATAGGAATTATAATTGAATACGAAATATTAAAAACTAAACAAAATAAAAGATTATTAGTTTATTTTCCCTATATCGCAAATTATTCTGAGCCTATTTCTACTAGTAGTGATAATTCTGGTAGTGGTGGTAGTGGTGGTGGTACTAATCAAATAGGTTCAATTCGCGGTGGATTTTAAAAATTAGTTAAAAAATTTGCTAAATTACCAAAAATTAAAAAGATGAAATTAAAAGGTTTAAGTTTAATAGAAACATTAGTAAGTATCGCTATTATTTCCTTATTAATAGGTGTTATGGTTTATATTATATTATTTTATAATAGGCTTCAAAGAGAAACTGGATTTTTAACCACTGCTACCTTAGATGCTAAAGAAATAGGTATAAAAATAGAAAGATATATGCTAATTTCAAAAAATATTAATATAGAAAAAAGAATAAATAACGGATATACCTATATAATAAAATGTTCCGGAGATTCTAATAATCAAGAATCTGAAATATGGTATATAAATAATAATAACGAAAAATATAATAAAGTATTTATATACGATAATGTTCAAAACCCTTCAAATCGAATACAAAAAGAATTATCAAAAGAAATACATATGGTTTTAAATGATTACCAAAACAACTCTCCAAGAGTAATTGAAGTTAGCTTTTATGTTTATAATAAATATGCTAAAAAATATAGAAATATAGATACTAGAATTTTAGCTTATTATATTTCAATAATTAGATGGAAATAAAATACTCATTATTAAAATGATTATCTTCAGGTAATTTTAGGTAATTCATTGATAATCTTTTATCCAATTAAATTAAATAAGATACATTGCTTAAATCTAAGAATTTTAATACTCTTTATCTTTCTTTTCTTTATTCTACATCATACATACAAAGCCCTAAAAAAATATATTTATAAAAAATTTATAAAAAAATATAAATAAATAAAAATATAAAATAATTATTAAATTTTATCCGGTATCTTATCCCATACTTCTTCAGTAAATAAGTATATCTTAGGAATAGGAGGTATTGTAAATATATTTAAAATATAATCATCTAATTTCTCAATAGCTGGAAAACTTACAACATCCAAAGAGTCACTTATCCAAGGAGTATATTTAGTTTTATAATGAACTGGAATAGATATAATTGATTTCAATTGATCCATTAATATTAAGAATTCTTTAAAATTAATAGTATAATCTCCACCCGCAATAGGAGCAATTAAAATATCAGTAGTACCTATTATTTTCAAGTCCTGTTCTTTAAGTAAATGTCCTAAATCTCCACAATGGGTTATCTTAATTCCATCAATATAAAAAGTCCAGATAGTATTAGGCCCTAATTTTTTACCTTCTACTTTGTCATGAAACGAAGGAATAGCAATAAACTCTATCAAATCATTAGTAGTAGTTTTTATTTCAAAAGAAGAAACAAAATTAGTAGTTCTTTTCAAAGTTTTAGGTTGAATTTCTTTATCTTCAATTTTAAAAGATTTTACAAGCCAGTATCCATTATGATCAGGATGCTCATGAGTAATCAAAACCACCTCAGCACTAAGTTCAGGATACTTTTTATTAACTTTTAAATGATAAGGATCAATAACTATTTTATATCCCTTTTTAGACTCAATTAAAAAAGAAGAATGTCCTAAATAATATAACTTCATTTTTCTCCTACCTCCCAATTATTAAAATATTAATTCATATTAAAATAAAAACCTAAAATATTTTTTAAAAATTGACTAAAAAATCAATAACCTTTGCTAAATTTATAATATAATTTTGTTTTAATTCATATTCCTTATAGGGTTCTAATTTTAAACTATTTTCCTTTGTAAAATCCCCTTGGGTATTATTCAATAATAAATAAGTTCCATTTGTAGAATTAAGATCCCTTATATACCACTTATTATCTTTATAAAAAATATTTAAATGTTCTCTTGAAATTAACTTAGGATTAGGTAGTTTCTCAAATATTTCTTTCCCTAAATGATACCTACCTACTATACCATTATTTAGAATCTCAATTTTTAATTCTTTATTTTCAGATAAAATAAGAGTTAATTTATTAGATTTTTGTTTTTGTTCTTGTAATTCTTGAGTAATAGATTTTTGATCCTGATTTAATAATTGATTTTCATCAATAATATTAACAGAAGATATATCAGACATACAATTTATACAAAGAGTTTCATTTATTGGGTTTTTAGTACCACAGCTTGGACAAATTTTGTACATATTTAATAAAAAATAAAAGGGGCTTTGAAAAAATTTTAAGCCCCTATTTATTTATCTTTGTGAACTACTTCGCATCACAGATACGAAGCTTCGGGTGAGTTTAAACACCCTTTTGTGTCCCTTATAACGAGTGATGTATTCACGAGTTATATGTAATATAAACGAGGACTGTATGTCCGATGTTATATGTAATATATTTCATATAACTCGAGCTTACAGCTCTCGTTATAACGAAGGCTGTATGCCTGAGTTATATGTAATATAACGAGTGATGTATTTTTTCGTTATATGTTAATATCACCACGGGTAGGTTCACGCTACCCCTACTCCTACCTATCCTACCATACACTAAGACAGCAGAGCTACTTTTTATTATTATACACTCAAGTATGTTAAATGTCAAGGACTTTTGAACTGCTCACCTTTTGTTCTCTGTATCCTCGTATTACAGATACGAGGTTTTAGAGAGCGGTTTTTATATAAAAAATTAGGAATAACTTGATCTATGTTTCATTTCTTGTACTATTTCCTCATAAATTTTTTCCTTGTTTTTTCTTCTTAAATCTCTTTTAGAAGGATAATCTAAACTAACTTTAGAGTTATTACCTTCCCAAAGTAGAGAAGCAACACCATCTAATTGATCTTTCATTTCTTGACAATATTTACAAGTTCTATAATCATGAGGAGAATCAGCATGCTTAGGCTCAGGATACATAAATATCTTTCCTTCATAATTTCTTAAAACAACTCTACTATCGGACATAGAAATAACATAATTAGGCATAACAGGAATCTTTCCACCACCACCAGGAGCATCTACCACAAAATAAGGATTAGCTAACCCAGAAGTATGACCTCTTAAAAATTCCATTATTTCTATTCCCTTAGAAACTCTAGTTCTAAAATGCTCTAAACCTTCTGTTAAATCACATTGATAAATATAATAAGGCCTACATCTATTCTTTAATAATAATTGAAATAATTTTTTCATAACAAATGGACAATCATTAACTCCTCTTAATAAAACAGTCTGATTTCCTAAAACCACACCAGCATCAGCTAACATATTTAAAGCCCTAGAAGAATATTCAGTTATTTCATTAGGATGATTGAAATGAGTATTTAAGAAAATAGGATGATATTTTTTTATTATATTAACTAATTTTTCAGTAATCCTCATAGGATTAGTTACAGGCATCCTAGAACCTAATCTTATAATCTCTACATGATCAATACTCCTTAAAGCAGCTAAAATTTTATCAATTTTTTCATCACTTAAAGAAAGTGAATCTCCTCCAGAAACTACTATATCCCTTATTTCTTTATGTTTTCTTATATACTCTATACCCATTTCTATTTGAGACCAAGGAACAGGTCTATGACTGACCATTCTACTTCTTGTGCAATGCCTACAATAAACCGAACATCTATCAGTAACTAAAAATAAAACCCTATCCGGATATCTATGAACAACCCCAGGAACAGGCATATCAACATCTTCTGCTAAAGGATCTTCTAAATCAAACGTAGATTTTTCTAATTCATACATAATAGGTACTGCTTGTCTTCTTATAGGATCATTAACATCATTAGGGTCCATTAGTAAAGCATAATACGGAGTAATCCCCATTGTAAAAATTTCACCTAAACCCTCTTTTATAGCTTTCTCTTCTTCTTCAGTTACATTAATTATTTTCTTTAATTTTTCTAAACTAGTTATCCTGTTTTGAGTTTGCCAGTGAAAATCCTCAAATTGTTCTTGAGTAACTTCTTTCCACATTTCTATTTCAGTCCAATGTCTCATACTCTTCACCTCCTTTATCTATATTAACTCTTTTATCTTAATATAATTAAAATCAAAATCAATATCAAAATTATAAATAACTTTATTTAAAATTTTATAATTAAGTAAAGATAGGTCATGTAAAATTAAGTTTGGATCAAAAAATATACTATTTTCAATAATCTTTAAGGCTCTATCATAATCAGAAATCAAAACACTACTAGCATAAAAATATAACCTAAGTTCAGTAAATCCAGGAGTGGTAGCAATAGAACCTCTAAAATAATTATAAGCTAAATCAAAACGTTTAATAAAGAAATAATATAATCCAGCTAAAAACCAATAAAACCCATTACTTGGCTCATTTTCTATTAATCTATTAATTTTAGATATATTATCTTCAAATTTTAAATCATTCCCATTAAATAAAGCATTCCTATATTTAACATAATCCAAAAAATTAATAATAACTTTACTTAAAGGAATAAAACCTAAACTCTTAATAAAGTTTTCATAATTTTTATCTCCAAAACTCCACAAAATAACTTTATACAAAACATTTTTAGTATAAATTAAATCACAAACTTTAAAAACATTATACTCATTAAATTCTTTATAATTACTTATATCAACCCCAAAGTCTTGAACAATATAAGATAATATTTTATCATATAACAAATAAATATCATTTTTAATAACTTCAAAAATATTTAATCTATAGTTTTTTATAGCAATTAACAATTGCAAAACATAGTGCAAATAATTTTTATTATTTTCTATAACTATATCA
>JBMFOW010000118.1:0-4993 GCA_049969455.1 bacterium
CCAGTTTTCAAGCGTTGATATATCAAGTTTTCTAGATAGCATAATTTGTACCCTCCTGTTTTATTTTTGCTTTTCCCTACTCCTTGATTTCAATAGGGGGTTTTTGTTGATAAATTAAAAATAAAGGTGAAGCTTAAAATATGCTACACACGTGAATAAAAGAAGTAGTTATTGTATGTGAGTTTAAGGTTTGGTGGAATATGGCAATCTAATAAAATTGCGTTGTCCTCCTGTAGTGCAAGCCTTGATATATGTTTTAATTGCATTTCAATCACTTAATGCCTTTAATTTATAATCCTATAATTTATAATGCAGTAAACTCTAAAATCCAAATTTGATAATTTAAATTGAAAAAGATTCTTTAATAGTTTAGTTATTTTTATCAGCTAGTCTATGTAGTTTATCGAAATCAATTTTATTATAAAGTAAATCCCTTTGTAGGTATTCAATAAGTTGCTGCTTATCTATATTATAATATATTTTACCTTCTATAGCATAAGAAACATTACCATTAGTAGCAGAAACAACAATAGCAATAGCATCAGTATTTTGAGTTATACCAATAGCAGCCCTATGTCTAGCACCTACTGAAAAATCAATATTATTAGAAGTATCAATAGGTAAAAAACACTTAGCAGCTACTATCCTATAATCCCTTATTATAACTGCTCCATCATGTAATAAACTGTTTTCATTAAAAATACTTTCCAAAACTATTAAAGATACATCAGATATTAAAGAATAACCGTTTGAAATATAATAATCTAAAGAAACCTTTCTTTCTATAACAATTAAAGCTCCTATTTTTTTTAAACTTAACTCAAAAACAGATTCAACCAATTCATCAATAAACTTACTAACAGATACACCACCAATCCCACCTATTCCTAAAAATTTCATAGTACTGAAATTATCCAATTTATATTTCGTAAAAAAATATCTATACTCAATCTGAAAAGCAAATCCCATTAACATACTTAATCCCAAATTAACTAATAATAATAAAATTAATAATAATTCATTATTAAATACTAAAACACTTAAAAAAAATAAAATAAACTTAAAACTAAGAAAAATATACAACCTATTTTTTAAACAAAAAAATAAATTAAAAATTAAATCTAATAATAAAACAAAAAAAATAAAATATTTAACAAATAAATAAGTATTATCCATCATAATTTATTATACTAATATAAAAATTAAAAAATTAAACAAAATTAGCGTAAATATTTATTTTCTCAATAATAGGTTTAGCTTGTTCATACAATTTTAAAGCTTTTGCTATTTTTTCCTTATGACTAGATTTATATTCTCTTTCTTGAGGAGGAATTAATCTAATATCTACTTCTTCATAAGTTATCTCAGATTCTAAAGTATTAGGATTAAATTTAGCTTTAGTAGTCTTAAGATAATTAACATCATCAAGTTTTTCATAATCAGTTCTGTAATGAGCTCTTCTTGATTCTTTTCTTTCTAAAGCCCCTTTAATTATAGCTAAAGCTAAAATCATCATATCTTTTAATTGCTTTACATAAGATAAAGTAGTATTAGCATAATAATTTTCAGAATCATATATATTTATATCGTTATATTTCATTAAAGCTTCTTTTACAAAATTATAAACATATTTCAATCCTTCTTCATTTCTTATAACAGTTATATATTTACTCATAACACTTCTAAATTCATCAGCTAATTTATAAGGATTTATATCTTCTTTTAAACTTTTAATTTTATTTATTTCATCTTTAACTTCATCTAAATATCTCTTAATTAACTTTTGTGCATCATAATTATTATCAACTTGCTTTACATAATTTTCAATAATATTAGGCATAATATAACCAGCATATAAACAAGATAACAAAGAATTAGCTCCTAACCTATTAGCTCCATGATATTGATAATCTTGCTCACCTATAGCAAATAGCCCTGGAATATTAGTCATTTGATTATAATCAACCCATAAACCTCCCATAGAATAACGAACAGCAGGGAATATTTTCATAGGATTAGTATAAGGATCAACACCTGTAAATTTTTCATATATTTCCAAAACTCCTCCTAATTTAGATTTAACATAATCCTTACCCTTTTCTTTAACTAATTCAGTTATATCTAAATAAACCATTGGTTCACCTTCAGCAGTATGATATCCTAATTCATGAACAGCTTTAAATATAGCTCTAGAAGCAATATCTCTAGGTACTAAATTACCATACCCAGGATACCACTCCTCTAAGAAATAAACTTTTCTACCATTAGCATCATAAGCCCAAACTCTACCACCTTCCCCTCTAACACTTTCAGAAATCAACCTATTTTTATCACAACTTTTCATAGCAGTAGGATGAACCTGTATAAACTCAGGATTAGCAAAATAAGCTCCTTGCTGATAAGCAATAGATCCTGCAGAACCAGTATTTATTATACTATTAGTATTTTCTTTAAACATATAACCTAATCCACCAGTAGCTAAAATAACAGCATCAGCTAAATGTGCTTCTAATTGACCATTATATAAATTCATAACAACTATTCCTCTACAAACCCCATCATCTGATATTATTAACTTCATTAATTGATAAGGTTCATATTTAATAACTCTATTGTCAGTTTCTAATTTCCTAACTTGCTCATCAAGAGCATAAAGTAATTGTTGCCCAGTAGTAGCACCAGCAAAAGCAGTTCTGTGAAACAAAGTTCCTCCAAATCTTCTAAAATCAATGCTACCTTCAGGAGTCCTATTAAAAGGTACTCCCATTCTATCAAATAAATAAACAATCTTAGGAGCTAATTCAGCCATTCCCAAAACCGGTACTTGATTAGCTAAAAAATCACCACCATATATTGTTTCATAAAAATGTAACCAAGGACTATCCCCTTCACCCTTAGCATTAATAGCAGCATTAATACCACCTTGAGCACATACACTAATGAGATCTCTTAACAGGTACTATAGAGAATAATTTTATTTTAAATCCTTTTTCTCCTAATCTTAAAGCAGCCATTAAACCTGCTAATCCACCACCAACTATTATTACTTCCTTCATATATTCCCTTTCCCTTCCCTTACCTTACAAACTATCTACTAACTAACATTAAAGTTCTTAATAAATGAAATTCAAAATACCTATTTCCTGTTTTTTTATATAATTCTTTCTGTAAAGAAGGATCTGAACTATTAAATTTCATTTTTATTTCTCTTTGAAGTAAAACAGGTATATTAGTATCTTTTTCATAGTATTCAAAACAATTTACCTTAGAATCTACTAATTCTAAATTTTTAAATAAATTCATATTAGAACCTACCTCTAAAACTCTCCCTTCCCCTTTATATAATACTGTATTGATATTTGCTAATCTTTTATTTAAATTAAGAGTTTTATAATCATTAAAAGAATAATTTATTATTAAATTAAATTTAACATACCCTTCTTGATATTCAGAAAGAATTTCACCACTATTTAATGGTTTCATCCATTCGATACTATTTTTAGCAATATTTAAAAAATACTGATTTGATTTTAAATCTTGAACAAGAGATTTATTCTTTTCATAATCAGGTAATTTTTCATAAAAATAAATTATCTCCGGAGAATAAATAAGTTCATAATTAGATTTCATAACAAAAATAACTTTAAATCCTTTTAATAAAAAATTATTAATTAAATTTAAAGTATCTTGTTTAAAATTTTGGGATATAAATGTATCAATAGTATATTCATTAGTATAAATTTTATTAATATGATCAATCTTTAAATTTTTTATACTAAAAATTATCCTTTCTTGAGAATTAAAATCTTTTTTAACTTGAAAAGATGGAATATAATAATAATTAGCCTGTTGATATGTTAAAACTTGATTAATATTTAATTTTAAATCCAATTTAACATTAGCTAAGGAAAATTGAAAAAACAAACAAAAAAACAAAAAACTCAGTATAATCAAAAAATCAATTCTAAAAATAATTTTTTTGATGTAAATACTTTTCATATTAGCAAAAAGATAATTATTTTTTCATAATATAAATTTTTACAAAAAATTTCAAAAACCTTTAACTATAAAACCTATATAATATAAAAGATAATAATAAATAAATAAACTTCCTATGTTTTTCCTTCATATTATTACACAATAAAAGAAGGAAAAAGAAAAAATATATAAAAAAATTAAATATCATGAATAATCAATATTTATTAGAATTTAATAACGTTAATTTAAAAATAGAAAACAAAGATATACTAAAAAATATATCATTTAAAGTAAAAAGAGGAAGTAATACATTTATAATGGGTCCAAGTGGATCAGGGAAAACTACCATATTAAAAATATCAGCAGGCTTAATACTCCCAACAAATGGTAATATCAAAATCCTTAATAAAGACATATCTAATATAAGAGATTTATATGAAATAAGAAAAAAAATAGGTTTTGTATTCCAATATAGTGCACTTATCGATTATCTAACAGTATTAGATAATATACTACTACCCTTAAAAATAAGAAACAAATCAGAATTTAAAAAAAATTATAAAAACTATATTAATAAAGCAAAAGATATATTGGATAAACTAGATCTAAAAGGAGTAGAAAATTATTATCCTAAAGACTTAAGTGGAGGTATGCAAAAAAGAGTAGCATTTGCGAGAGCTATTATATCTAATCCCGAAATAGTTTTTTATGATGAACCAACCAGCGGCTTAGATCCTATTATTTCTAAATCAATTGATAAACTAATCCTTGATATTAACAAAAACTTTAATATAACAAATATAATAGTTTCACACGATGTTAATAGCGCATTAAATATATCAGACTATATTATATTCATATATAAAGGAGAAATATTATTTAAAGGTACATTAAATGAACTAAAAATATCTATAACCAATAATAACTTAGATAATCAAATCTTAAAAGAATTTTTTTACTCAATTGTTTAAATTAAAAATAATTTAGAAAATTCTTTAGTTATTTTATTTATTAG
>JBMFOW010000119.1:0-4985 GCA_049969455.1 bacterium
ATGAGTTTGAAAAAATCAAAGATAACTCCGTAATTGTAAGTTCTGCCATCCAAGAAGGAATAGAAATTACCTATCTTTTCTATGGAAGCATTTATTCTCAAAGAGATGGAAATGGAGAACAATGATGAAAACAATAGATGAAATAAAAGGAATACTTAGTGAGCATAAGGAAGAAATTAGGCAAAAATATGGGGTAAGAGTTATTGGTATTTTTGGTTCTTATGCAAGAGGTGAGCAAAAAGAGACAAGTGATATTCATATACTTGTTGAGCTTGAAAAACCTATTGGGCTTAAGTTTTTTGAACTTTGGGATTATATTGAAGAATTACTTGGTTGTGAAGTTGACCTTGTAAGACAAAAAATTCTAAGGGAAGAGATAAGAGATGATATCCTAAAGGAGATTGCTTTGATATGAGAAAAGCGAGCCTTTACATAAAAGATATAATTACTGCTATTGAAAAAATTGAGGAATTTGTTGGTAGTATGAGTTTTAATGAATTTGTACAAGATGATAAAACAGCAAGCGCAGTGATAAGGAAACTTGAGATAATTGGTGAAGCAACGAAGCAGTTACCTTCTAATATAAGATTAAGATTTCAAAATATCCCATGGTCGGCAATGGCAAAAACCCGTGACAAGATAATTCATTTTTACCATGGAGTAGATTTTGAAGTAATATGGAAAATAATAAAAGAAGATTTGCCACCATTAAAACCCCTGTTTAAAGAAATCTATAATCTACTATTGGAGGAAGAAAAATGAAAGAACTCCACATAATAAAGGTTACTCAAGCCTTATCCACAGAGCTTCCTTAACATTACCAATAGATAGCAAAGAAAAAAAAACTATTAGATGGATTCCTAAGTACTAAAGAAAAACTAAAAAGTGAGGTAAGAGATTATTTACATCAAAAAAGTTTTTTAATTAATTAAAGGTATAATATAAAATTTTCTATAAACATTATTAAAAAATGGGATTGATTAAATATTATTATAAGAAGGTTAATATTTTTTATTATATAATTGGATACTTGGTTATTAAAAATAGATATTGGAGGTGAAGAGATTAAATGAAGCCTTTTGCAAGTATAGCTATTCCACATGATGATATAATTCAAGGTAATCTAAGAATGGAAGTTTTAGCAGCTGACTTATGGCAAGTAGTTCAGGGTAAATCTATCCCAGATTATCAAAACCCAAATCTATTTTTTAATAGAACTTACTTAACTCAAGGATTAAAAAATATATTAGAGATAGCAAAATTAAGACTTGAAGGAAAAACAGGAGACTCTATTATACGTCTTGAAACTCCCTTTGGTGGTGGTAAAACTCATACTTTAATTGCTCTATATCATAAAGCCAAAGAATGGAATTCTAAAGTTGTGGTTTTAGATGGAACAGCTTTGGATGCTAAAGAAAAAAAACTATGGGAAGAAATTGAATTCCAATTAACTAATGATATTAAATTAACTAAAGGGGATATTTCTCCTGGTAAGGAATCTATTTTTAAATTAATTTTAAATGATTATCCTGTTTTGATTCTTATAGATGAATTACTAGAATATATTACTAAAGCTTCGGGAATTAAAGTAGGAGATTCAAATCTTGCAGCTCAAACTTTAGCATTTATTCAAGAACTTACTGGTGCTGTAGCTTCTACATCTAATTCTTTATTGGTTTTTACTTTACCTTCTAGTAGTTTAGAACATTATGACGAAAATACCGAAAGAATATACCAACAACTACAAAAAATAACAGGCAGAGTAGAAAAAATTTATACACCAGTAAGAGACGATGAAATAGAATTAGTAATTAGAAAAAGATTATTTAAAAATATTGATAATATAGAAGCTCAAAAAATAGTAGATAATTTTGTTCAATATTGTAAAAATGAAGGATTATTATCAAATGAGGAATCTATAGATTACAGGGATAGATTTTTAAGAAGCTATCCATTTAAACCTGAAGTGATAGATACTCTTTACAAAAAATGGGGGTCTTTCCCAACTTTCCAAAGAACTCGTGGGGTTTTAAGAATATTATCTTTAGTAATTTCTGAATTGCTTAATAAAAATATTCCTTTTATTAGATTAGGAGATTTTAATCTAGATAACCCTGAATTAAAACAAGAATTAATAAAATATATAGGAAATGAATGGGAGAGTATAATTAAAAGTGATATAACATCAAATGATTCTGGATCTAAAAAAGTTGATAAAGGTATCGGTAGCTCTTATATACCTTATCAATTAGGAACAATTGTTAGTACAACTATTTTTATGATGTCTTTTTCTGCTAAAACTGAAACAAGTGGTTATTCTATCAATATCAAATCTAAAGAATCTAATGTTAAATTTAGTAATTTTAATACTATTAAAGATATTAAAATTGCTAGTGTATTACCTGATTTCTCTAGTTCTGTAATTGATACAGTTATTTCAAATTTAAGAGAAAAATTATTTTATTTATCTGATGAGGGTTTATTCTTTACTAATCAACCTAATCTAAATAGAATAATTATATTTAAAGAAGAGAATATATCTGAAGATGAAATAATTGAAGAAGAAAAAAGAATTTTAAAAAAATATTTTTCTAAGGATCAAAAATTTAAGGTTTATTTTTTCCCAAAATTCTCTAAGGATATTCCAGATAATGAAGAAGTAAAATTAATAGTTATTGATAAAACTGAAGTAGGAAGAGAATTTATAGAAAAATATGGAGAAACCCCAAGAATATATAGAAATACTTTGATATTTTTATTTCCTTCACAAGAGCAAAAAACTTCATTTTATTCATATCTTAGGAAGCTTTTAGCTTTAAAAAACATAGAAAAAGATACTAAACTAAATTTATCAGAAAGCCAAAAAAAAGATCTAAAAAATAAAATTAAAGATTATGAACAAAAAGAATATGAAGAACTCAGGAAATATTATAGATATTTAATTGTACCTTCAAATAGAAACGAATTAAAAAAATACGATATGGGGATACCGACTTTCTCTGAAAATAATCTAAATCAAGAAATTTATGATTTCTTAAGAAATCAAGGAGAGATCTTAGAAAAAATAAGCCCTAAAATTATCAAAGATAAATATTTACTTGATTTAGATTTTATTGAAATAAAAAAACTATATGAAACTTTTTTAAAAACTCCCGGAGAATTTAGAATCATATCTAAACAAGGTTTTATCCAATCAATTAAAGATGGAATTAATCAAGGATTATTTGTATTCGGTTATCTTGATAATAATAATAACATAGTATTCAATAGTAATATAGGTAATATAGCATTAAATGATAACGAAATTATAGTAAAACCTGAATTATATAAACAAAAACAAAATCAAGATATCCAAAATATAAAAGATTATCAAGAAAATTATTTACAAAATTATCAACAAAAAACTAAAAATGAAGTTTTTAAAAATATTACTAATGAAGATAATCAGATAGAATATGATAAACCTAAACAACTATCTTTTGAAAGAGAAAAACCTAAAGAAATATCAAATGAAAAAATTAATAATCTAAAATTAAGCTTAGATATACCAAAAGGAAAAATGTCTTCAATTGTTAATATTTTTAATTACTTAAAAGATAAATTTTTAGATGTAAAAATAGAAATTTATGCAAGCAATGGAGAATTATCTAAATCAGAATATGAAGATAAAATCCTTGAAACATTACATCAAGCAGGAATTAAAATAGAAAAACAAGAATTTTAAATTAACAATTAAAAAAATAAAAAATAAAAAAAACAATAGGTGATAAAAAATGAAAACAAAAAATAATAAGGAAATCGAAAAATTAAAGGATTTAATAAATAATTTGTGGGAATTAAAAGAAAGCAATAAAGATATATTATTTAAAAACAAAAGAGAAATTCAAAAAGTTATAGATTTACTTGATAAAGGAAAAATAAGAGTTGTAGATAATATAGATGATCAATGGATAGTTAATGAATATGTTAAGAAAGCAATTTTATTGTATTTTATTGTATCTAAAGTTAAAAATATAAATTTTAAAGGTATAGTTTATAAAGATAAGGTACCGTTGAAAAAGAGTTTTAAAGATGTAAGGGTTGTACCTGGAGCTATTATAAGATATGGAAGTTATTTAGAATCTAATGTAGTAGTTATGCCTAGTTTTATAAACATAGGGGCATATGTTGGAGCTAATACCATGGTTGATACTTGGGCTACAGTAGGGTCTTGTGCTTATATAGGTAAAAATGTACATTTAGCTGGAGGAGTAGGAATAGGTGGTGTTTTAGAACCTCCTTCTGCTTTACCCGTTATTATTGAAGATAATTGCTTTATTGGATCAAGATGTATAATAGTGGAAGGTGCAGTTATTAAAAAAGGTGCAGTTTTAGCTGCTAATGTCGTTATTACTTCATCTACTAAAATAATTGATGTTAATACTGGGGAAGTATATAATTCTTATGTTCCTGAAGATAGTGTAGTTATCCCTGGTACATATTACAAAGAAATAAATTCCAATAAATATGGAATAAATTGTGCTTTAATAATAGGTAAAAGAAAAGAATCCACTAATTTAAAAACTATGCTTAATCAATTCTTAAGGTAAAATATTATTATTTTTAGTTTAACAAAATTTTTTTTAATTTCTAAGAAGTTTTTTAATTTATGGAGTATGTTCTATTAGGATTATTTTTTATAATTTTATTTTTATTTTCATATTATTTTAGGTTATCGTATGTATTTTTATCAATTATCTTAGCAGTTATTTTCGGAATTACTTATTCTTTTTTTCTGAAATCTTTTTTATCTATAACTGTTTTTGAAAACATAAAAAATAATTTGTTATTTTTTTATGATAACGTTTTTATTTTTTTGTTTTTTTATTTAGGTTTAGGATACAATTTTAATAAAATATACAAAATATTAATAAAAACAGTTGTTCCTTCTTTGTTAGATTTAATAAATTTGTTTATTCCGTTTATTATTTTTTATTTAATTTTTA
>JBMFOW010000120.1:0-4951 GCA_049969455.1 bacterium
TTGATATGAAGATTGAGTAGGTTTTATTTTTTTAGCAAAAAAAATAGGTATTGATTTAAATAATGTATTTTATGAAGTAAATAGTATCAAAAAACATGAGATCTTGAGTAGTTTTAAAAAGAAAGGGATAACTGTTTTTATTGGAGATGGAATTAATGATAGTTTAGTTATAAAAGAAGCTGATGTTGGGATTTCCTTTGAATATGGAAATGATTTAACTCAAAACTTAGCAGATGTTATTCTCAAAAGTATTTCTGATTTAAAAGATTTTTATTTAATAAGTTTAAAAACATTTAATAAATTAAAATTTAATTTATTTTGGGTATTTTTTTATAATATATTGTTAATACCTATAGCTATGGGGATGTTTTATAGTATAGGGATATTGATTAACCCTATGTTAGCGGCAATTGCTATGTCCTTAAGTTCTATTTCTTTACTTGTTTTTAATTTATTTTAATATTTTTATTTTAATATTTTAATTTTATTTTAATTATTGTTATTTTTAGGAGGTTTTTTTAAAAAAATATATAATATTAGAATTATGAAAACGATTTATTTAATATTAGTAACGTTAGTAGGTATTTTGAGTTTAGTTGCAGTTTTTAACAGAGATATTTTTAGAGCTGCAACTGCCTTAGTTTTTGCTTTTATATTTTTAGGTGGAATATATTTACTTTTAGGTGCCGAGTTTTTAGCAGTTGTTCAGTTAATAATATATGCTGGTGCTATTGCTATTTTGATTTTATTTGCTATAATGCATTCTCCAGCTAAGATAAAATCTCTACAAGATGCTTCATTAATAGATTTTAAACCTCATTATGTTTTTACCTCTGTATTAGCAGTATTTTTAATAATATCTTTATTTGCCGTATTTTTTATAATCCTTAATGATTTACATTCCTTAGGAAAAATTACTGTAAATAATATTAAATTAAATTTATCTCATTTTACTAATGTATTTTTTAATATATCTAAAGAGGATAATGTTATAAATGGTGGTAAGTTTTTTCTATTATTTGAATTAGCAGGAATACTTATATTAGCTGCAATATTAGCTGCAGTTAGTATAGCAAAAAAAGATTAAAAAAATTAATATCAATAATGAAAAATCAATATTAATAATACGGAGGGATAACTTATGGCTAAAAAATCTAAACTCAAAACCAAAAGAGCTTTAGTTAAAAGATTTAAAATAACAGGTAGTGGAAAAATCTTACATAAGCAAACTAATACAGGTTGTGGACACTTAAGAAGAAAAAAATCCAAAGCAACCAAAAGAAGACAAAAACTCTATGTAGAAATCCCTAAATACGCTTATAAAACATTATCTAATATCTTACCTAAGTAATTACTTTATTTTAAAAATGATTGTAAAATTAGTTGTAATAGATAATGAAAATAACAAAGAAGTTTATATAGAAGAATATGAGCTTGAAAAAGTAGGAGATATAGAAAATTTAGCAGATTTAGTAGCTAATAGAATAATCAATTTAGAAGAATTATATCCTCCCGAAAAATATTCTATTGAACAAATAGTTTCTTATAATACTTAGTTTCCTATAATACTTAATTTTTTTTATCTTTTTTTTATTATTACAGATGTATTACATAAATTCTTAGACTTATAGGATAGATCCATAATACTCAGCATGAAGAAAGCTAAATAAATAAAGATTGCTAAGACCTGTTATTTTTTCAAGTTAAATCCTAGAACTTTAAGGAATAAGATATACTTAAGCAAGTTTTTATTAAAACAAAGTGGATATATAATTATTTTAATATCTAAAAAAACTTAATCTATTTGATAACAAATTTTGATAAAAAGTAAGGTTTATTTTATTACTTAAAAAAATTTTGATAAAATTTTATTTTTTTATTTTTTTTATTAGATTTTTATATTTTAAAGGATTTTGCTTTATATTTAAAGAATAAATAAAATGGTTGAATAAATAATATATTTAAAATATAATTAAAGGAGGTTATAAATAATGTTAGCAAATATTGATTATTCAATAGAAAAGTATGTAAGATCATTAATAAGAGAAATCCCTGATTTTCCTAAAGCAGGTGTTAATTTTAAAGATATAACTCCATTACTTAGAGATAAAAAAGCATTTCAATATGTGGTAGATACATTATCTCATTATTATATAGATAAAAAAATAGATGTAGTAGTACCAATAGAAGCAAGAGGCTATATAATAGGTTCAGCAATAGCATATAAATTATCAGCAGGTATAGTACCAGTAAGAAAGCAAGGGAAACTACCATCTGAAAAAATAGCAGCTGCTTATCAATTAGAATATGGAGAGGAAGTTTTAGAAATACATACTGATTTAATAAAACCTGGAGAAAATGTATTGATAGTTGATGATTTAATAGCAACAGGAGGAAGTGCAGAAGCCACAAAAAAATTAGTTGAAAATCTTGGAGGAAAAGTGATAGGTTTTGCTTTCATTATTGAATTATCATTTCTAAATGGAAAAGAAAAAATCAAAGATTATGATTATTTAGCTCTAATTAAATATGATAAATAAATTTTTATTAAGCACTATTTAAAACATATTTAAAAGTGAATATAAAAGTATTACAAAGTGGAAGTAGTAGAGAATTCATCTTATTAAAAAACAATGTTATCCTTATTGACCCGGATAAAGAAAATTTAAAAAAATATATAAAAATATTATCTTTTTTAAACAATAAAAATATAAACGTTCCAAAAATAAAAAAGATTTATAATAATTTCATAATATTACAAAATCTAACTCAAAATAGTTTATTTAACATCTACATAAAACAAAATAAAAAAAATATATTGAAAATTCAAGATAAATATAAACTTGTTTTAAAGGAAATATCTAAATTATACAAAATAAAAATTAATGATTATAATATTGATTTAATAGGTATAAAACAATTTGATTTAAAAATTTTAAAATGGGAATGGCAATATTTCATAGAAAACTATCTAATAAACTATAAAGGAGTTAATAATTTCAAAGTTTATAGTTTTTTTTTATTATCAGAAGAATTTATAAATACTTGTTATAATATAATAAAAGAATTTCCTACTTTAATTCATAGAGATTTACAATCAACAAACATTATTTTTTACAAAAATAAGCCTTATTTAATTGATATTCAAGGTATGATGATAAGTAATTTTTTATATGATTTAGCTTCTTTAATAGAAGATCCTTATATAAATTTACCTTATAAAATTAAATATAATTTACTTGAATATTTTTTTAAAATAAATTATAATTTAGTTAAATATAGTAGATATTATATTTTTTTTAAAATTCAGAGATTAATTCAAGTTTTGGGAGCTTTTAGTTATCTTAGCATACATAAAAATAAACCATTTTTTATTAAACAATTAAAAAACATTTTTAGCTTATTGAGTAATTTAAAGCAAGAAATGGTGCCTTGGGATTATTTATGGGGTTTGTTGGAGTAGGAGAAGGTAAATTTATTGGTTCTAAAGAAGTATTATTTTGCCAAATACTATTAAAGAAAGATGTAGCTTGTTTTAAAATATTTTGATCGTTAGTTATCAATCCTACTTCATGGTTTATATCCAATCCCTTATGAGAAAAATTACCACTACCTACTATTACCTCATCGTCAACTATCATTAATTTAGTATGTAACATATTAAATTCAACATCGCTATATTCATTGGGTTTAAACCATCTATAACTTATTTTATTATCTTTTAAGATCTTAGCAGTTTGATAATTTGGATTATCATAGGTATCACTTTTATTTGGATCTAATATAACTTTTATATTAACTCCTCTATTTTTTGCATCTAATAAAAGTTTTATTAAATATGGATCAGATAATACAAAAGCAGATATAAAAATATTTTTTTTAGCATTTGAAACAGCTCTATATACTGCAGCTTTATAACTATCTTTTGGAAAATTTTTATCTGCAATTAGTAATGAAGCTTTAGAATTACCCGCTATCTCTGCTCTTGGTACATACTGATAATCTTTTCCTCCACTTCTTTTAAATAAAAACCAAAACTCTTTTTCTAAATCATCTACAACAGGACCTTCTAAATATAATCCACAATCTATATTTTTAAATGCTCTATTACTCCAGTTCAAACTAGAAACAATAGATTTTTTACCATCTATGACTATATATTTTGCATGCATCAATTGGTATTTTACGTAATCTTTTAAATCTTGCTTATTATCCAAGGGAACAAAGGGAAATTCAACCACTTCTACATTATTTTGTTTTAAATAATTTATAATATATTTTTTTAAATTCCATTCACTAGGTGAAAAATTAGAAGATAGAGGATCTACTACAACTCTAACCTTAACTCCCTCTTTTGCTTTTTTTACTAACAAATTAGCCAATAATGGATTATTAAAAGAAAACTTAGCTATATCAATTGTGTCTTTAGCTTGATTTATTAAATCTATTTCCTTTGCAGTTAAATCTTCATTTGTTAAAAACTCTAATTTATTACCATCCTTATAATAATCTTTAACTTCTTTAGCTTTAGATAAATTATTTACTTTATTTATATTATTTATCATTTTATTAACCCCTTTCTTTTTATACTATAATTTCATTATAAATTATAAATCCACAAAATAAAAAAAATTATTTAAAAAATTGTTAAAAAATATTTTTATAAATAATTCATAAATCAAAAAATTTTTTTAAATCAATAAAAATTTAAAAATAATCAAATTAATAATATTATCAAATAATAAATAAGGATTAAAATTATTAATCTATCTAAGATAAGTTAATTTATAAATAAATTTTACTACTATAATATTCTTTATAATTTTTTAAATATTAAATTTTTAAATGTTACATTTTTTTAGGAGGATTGAAATATCCAAATGTTTTTAAAATATCAGTTTGTATTAAAATTAGAAAAGTTGTCAAAGCAGTAGTAATACATGCTAACTTA
>JBMFOW010000121.1:0-4920 GCA_049969455.1 bacterium
AGGGAGTTATTTAAAGAGTATATTTTATAAAGAGTATATTTTATGAAGATGAGAAACAGATAAAGAGTTTGATAAAGGATTTTGTAGATACCAGAAGAATTAAGGGATAAGGTAGAAATATTAGAAATAGTACCAAAATAAAATTACTCATACTCAAAATATAAATACTAAATAATAAAAAATATAATTAAAAACAAATTAAAATTATGATTAAAAAAACAAAGACTAAATAAAGCTAATAAAAAACTAAATATAAGAAATTTAATTTTCTAAATTATCTTATCTTAAAAATTAATTTTTATTTTGAATATATGTCTCAATTTTAGGAGCTAACTTAGAAGCCAATTTATCGGCTAATACTCCTGCGCTAAAGAACCTAAAGAAACAGATAAAGCAAAACCTACAGGACCAGAAATTAAGCTAGCTACAGCATAAGATACTCCAACTCTACTAACAAAAGAGCTAACAGTTTCCAAAGCAGCACTAAATTTACTCTTTCCTACATGTAATTTATGTTGATAATCCTTATAAGCAAAAACTGCTTCAATAATAGGAGCACCATACTTTAAAGACTTTAAAAGTAATTTATTAGATGTTAAATACCCTGCAACACTATAAGGAAGCTTAGAAGCAGTCTTTATTAGTAATTTCTTATTAAATTTCTTCAAATAATATTTTATTTCATCTTTAATAGAACCATAGGTATTACCTTTAATTTTTTCATTTTGTTTATTTTGAATAATATCATTTTTTTTAAATTATCTATAATTAAAGTATCTGTAGATAAATTATTATTATTTTGGTTTATGCTTTGGATATTTTTTGAATTAATTAAAATTAGTATTTTGATAAATACTATTTATATTTGTAGTTTCATTTAATTTCATAAAAATTACTTCCTCTGTATATTACCTCCTCTGTATATATTAAAAAATTTATTATTTTTTATTACAATATTGTAAATTTTTTTTAAATTTTTTGTAAATAAAATAAAAAATTATATATAAAAAATTTATTTAAATAAGTTATTAATAATATTAAATAATTTTTTAGCTTGTTCTTTTCTGTTAAATTGTTTAATAAATTTTTCATTTACTTTATATTCACTTAAAAATTCTTGTTTATTTCTTATAGCTTTAATTAAGTAAGATTTTAATCTATTAATGTCATCAAAAAAGATAGTTGCTACTCCGCTGTTATTTAAGATTTCCATTTTTTCATCATCTATACTTTTATTTATAACCCATATAGGAGTTAATTTATATAAATTTAATCCTAAATATTCAAATATTTTTCCAGTTAAAATTCCCTTATATTTTTCTAAATTTTTTAAATTAGGATCTATTTTAATTTCTTCTAAAGGCATTAATAAAATATCAGCTAAATATTGTAATTTTAAACTATCTTTAAAATCCAATAACCCTAAATAAATATAAATATCTTGTAAATTATATTTTTTTATATCATTAATTATATCATAACTACCAGCTAATATAAATTTAAAATTATTTTCATTTATAATTCCTTCTTTTTTTAAATCATTAATAGCAATTAATAAATTATCAATTTTTTGGGATTTATAAATAGTACCAGTATAAACTAATTTTATTATATTTTTATTGTTTAAAATTTGTAATAAATCTGAAGAAAATTTTGATTTAAAAAATTCAGAATAATTATTATTAATAATGATATCAAAATACTCTTCAAAGAATCCATTATAGATAACATCTATATTTGTTTTAGTTTTTAAAGAAAGTATATTTTTCATAGATTTAGAGACAACAGTAACAAAATCAGAATTATCAAGGAATTCTTGTTCCATTTTTTTTTCAATAAAATAAAAAAAAGGAATACCAGTATATATTGGACTATCAGTAAAAAGATCCCTAAAATCAGCTATCCATCTTTTAACTTTACCAAGTTTTTTTAATCCTAAAGCAATACTATGGCAAACATAAGGTCCATAACTACTTATAACTACATCAAAATTAAAATCCTTTAAGTAATTAACAGCAGGTTTTAACCATCTATCACTATCATCAGGAAACCTATTCTTATAATAAGCTCCAGTTATCCTCCCAATTTTATTTATTATCTTATTTATTGATATAACCTTAAAAGCTTTAGGTATTGATAACTCTATTACCCTATATCCATTATTAACAAAAAAATCATTGAAATTTAAATTATCTATTTTTTTAGGAGTAGTAAAAACAGTTACATTTAACCCAAATTCCGTTAAATACTTAGCAAATGAATATAATCTTAAAGAAGCAATAGAATTAAGTGGAGGAAAAAAATATGTTATTATCAATACTTTCATTTCATATTAAAATAAAAAATAAAATTAATTATGATATTAAAATAAAATTTTATGATATTTTAATAAATGATATTTAATAAATGATATCATCAAGGAGTAATTTATAATCAAATAATTCATTTTCATTAAAAAATATAGATATTTCTCTATTAGCATCATTAACAGTTTCACTGGCATGAATGAGATTATTTTGGATAGATAATCCAAAATCGAATCTAATAGTACCAACATCAGCTTTTTTACAATCAGTAGCACCAACTAATTTTCTAACTTGATTAACTACATCTAATCCTTCCAAAACCATAACAATAACAGGAGTAGAAGTAATAAAATTTAACAAAGATGGAAAAAATGGTTTATTTATATGAGCTTCATAATGTTTTTTAGCTAAATCTTCATTTATCTTAATCATTTTTAATCCAACTATTTTAAAACCCTTATCTTCTAAACGAGATATAATTTTACCAATTAATTTTCTTTGAATAGCATCAGGCTTAAGTATAATTAAAGTTCTTTCTTTATTATCCATAATTGTCTTCTCCTTTCTTTTTATTTATTTTATTTATTTTTATTTAATTTTATTTAAGTATAAATACTTTAACTCTTCTTCTACCCCAATTAATGACATCATTATAATTTTCAAAATACAGATCAATTCTATTACCTTTAATAGCAGATCCTTTATCTAAAGCTACGGCATAACCATACCCTTGAATATATAGTTTTGTTCCTAATGGAATAACACTAGGATCAACAGCAACTATACCTTTTCTTACTCTATGACCAGTAGCAGTATAATAACCTACATTACCAATACCAGAGGTATATGCACTTGCTTCCATTTCTAAAACTTTTAATATTTGATTTTCATTTAATTTTAGTTCTTTAATCCCTACAAGAATTACTTCATCAATAGGTTTTTTTAAAATAATTTTATTTAAAGAAATAACACTATAATCATTATAGGACTTATAATTTCTAATTTCTTTAATTATAGTTTGACCTACTGCACCATTAGTTAATATTTTTTGAGTTCCTAAAGGAAGCTTATCAGTATATTTATAAATTATTTTATAACCTATTTTTTGTTTATAGCTTACTTCAACGTTAATATTTAATTGATATTCTTCATTGTTGTTAAAATCATAATTATTATTTGTAAAAGAAACCAGTTGATATTCCTTAAATAAATCTAATTTTTCTATTTTTTCTAATTTAGTATTTTTAAGAGAAATTAATTTATGAATATTCTTAGATACATAATTCTTTAAATTATTAATTATTTTATAATTTAGATTTTTTTGATCTTTATAATAATAGATAGTTATTTTTTTATTTCCAAAATAGAAATTAACTGAATTAAGTAAATAAACATAAATAGTTGAACTTTTTATTAAATCAAATTGATGAATTTTATATTTAATTTTTTTATTATTAGAAAAATCTTTATTAATAATATCTTTAATATAAGAAATTAGTTGATTTTTAGTAGTATTAAAATCAATAACAACTTTGTATTTATATTTATTATCAATTATTATTTCTTTATAAGATTTTTTATATAAATTAATAAGAATAACTTTTTTTTGAATATCTATAGAATTATTGTAGTTATTAATATCATAATTTTCAGTTAAATTTTTAAGGATTGCATAAGTATTATTAGAAAATAATATTTTTTGAGATATTAATTCTTTTTCATTAAAAACATTTATAATATAATATTTAAAAGATAAAAACAAATAAGTTATAAAAATCCCAAAAATAATTAATAAAATTAAACGAAATTTATAATTAAAAAATAGCTTTTTCATAAAAAACACCTCTACAAAATAAAACTTTTACAAAATAAACTTTCTAAGAATTTAAAATTACAAATATAGGATAAATTAAATAAAAAGCTATTATAATTTTATCTAAATTGTAATTTATTTAATATTATCTTCGTTATCATCTTCTAAATCTTCTTCAGTTTCAATTAGTCCATATTCTTCTAGAGTTTTTTCAAGTAATTGAATATATAAACTTCTTTCAATATAACCTATTATATAGAAAGCTTCTTCATCATCTAATTTATAACCACTAAGCATTTCCATAACCTCATGAGCTATTTCTTCTAATTTTTCTATAGTTCTCATAATTTTCAACTCCTTTTTTTATTTAAATTTTTTAATTTAAGTTTTCTAATACTTTATATTTAATAGAATTTTCTTTAATATTTAGAGTAAATTCTATATTTTTAAGCATAGAAATATCTTTAACTTCATTTAGATATTTCTTAATAGCTTTAGCTAAAGGAGATTCAGTTGTTATTTTATATATCTTTTTATCATCATTTATTTCAATTTCTTCATATAATGATACTATTTCAATTTCTATTATTTCAGTTTTATTATTATAATTAACTTCGAGTTTAAATTTTTTACCGAGTAATGAAACTATTTCCTCTTTTTTCTTAGTTTTAGATTTAGTAGTAGTTTGATCTTGTTCTAATTGTTCTAAGTGTTGTAATCTTTCTTTAAGTTCAGCTTTTTGTTGTTGGATTCTTAATAATGATTCTAAATTAAATTGATAATCTTGATTATCTATGCTAT
>JBMFOW010000122.1:0-4745 GCA_049969455.1 bacterium
AGGGGGGCATAGGCCCCCTTTGGTCCGGGGGCTATGTTAGTTGGATAACCCCAAAAGGGGTTAAGGGGGTGAAACCCCCTCGTGTTAAGGGGGTTATAGGGGGTGCTAAACCCCCTAAGGGGGTGAAACCCCTTAAGCAGTAAAAAAGGTGATTAAATATGCTAAAAATAGAAGACTTTATAAAAATAAAAGATTATAAATTTAAACATATAAATAACAATGCTATTATTTATATAGATGATATAAATAATGTTGAACCTGAAAGTTTAAAGCAGTTGTTAAATGTCTCTAAGTTACCTGGTTTAGTAGGTTATGCTATAGCAATGCCTGATATTCATTGGGGGTATGGGTTTCCTATAGGTTGTGTAGCTTGTACAGATTATAATGAAGATGGAGTAATTTCTCCAGGGGGTATAGGTTTTGATATTAACTGTGGAGTTAGATTATTAAGAACTAATCTAAAATATGATGAAATAAAGAAGTATAAAGAAAAAATATTAGATGAATTATTTAAGGAAGTACCTTCAGGGTTATCAAGTGAAAGTGATATAAAATTATCTAAAAGTGATTTTAAGAAAGCAATAGTTAAAGGAGTTAATTGGGCATTAAATGAAGGATATGCTAATAAAAGTGATATTAATTTTATAGAAGATAATGGTTATAGAAAAGATAGTAGTTTTGATTATGTTTCTCAAGAAGCAATAGAAAGGGGTAAAAATCAATTAGGAACCTTAGGTAGTGGTAATCACTTTTTAGAGATTCAGGTAGTAGATGAAATTTATGATGAATTTATAGCTAAGAAATTGAATTTGTTTAAGGAACAAGTTGTTTTAATGATACATTGTGGATCAAGAGGATTTGGACATCAAATTGCTACTGATTTTATTAATTTAATGTTAAAGGTTATGGAAAGTAAATATAAAATAAAGGTAGAGGATAAACAATTAGCGTGTGTGCCAGCTAATTCAGAAGAAGGTAAAAAATATATTTATTCAATGAATTTAGCTGCTAATTTTGCATTTATTAATAGACAAATAATTACTTATAAAGTTAGAAAAGTTTTTAAGAAAATATTGAATGTAAGGGATATAGAGATAGTATATGATATAAGTCATAATATGGCTGCTATAGAGGATTATGTTTATGGATCTAAGAAATATAGATTAGTTATGCATAGAAAAGGAGCTACAAGAGCTTTACCTCCTTTTCATCCAGCTTTACCTGATGAATATAAAGAAATTGGGCAACCTGTTTTGATACCTGGTGATATGGGAAGATATTCTTTTATACTTGTAGGTACTCAAACTGCTTATGAAGAAACATTTGGGCATACTTGTCATGGAGCTGGTAGGGTTAAAAGTAGAAATCAAGCTAAAAAAACTATTAACTATAATGATTTAATTAAGGAATTGGAATCTAAGGGGATTAGTATAAGGGCTGCTAGTAAAGCTACAGTTGTAGAAGAAGCACCTCAAGCTTATAAGGATGCTATGAATGTTGTTGATATTGTTCATAATGCTAATATTTCCAAAAAAGTTGCTAAACTTAGACCTATTGGGGTTGTTAAAGGATAGTACAATAATTAATTAAAAAATAAAAAATAAAAATTATGAATTACTATTTAAAAAATTATACTTATAACGAATTAAAAATTTTATTAAAAAAAATTCTAAGTAATAATGATAATATAACAGATTTTAAAGAGAATTTTTTTGATTATAGAGTTGATCAAATTTTTAATTGGATATATAAGAAATATCAGGATAATATAGATAATTTTTCTGATTTATCTAAAAATTTTAGAGAATTTTTAAAAAATTATTTTAATGTAAATTCTTTAGAAATTTATGATATGAAATTTTCTAAATTTAATGATTCTATTAAATTTTTGTTTAAGACAAGGGATAATGAATATATAGAAACTGTTTTGATGAAACATCCTGATAGATATACTGTTTGTTTATCTACACAAGTTGGATGTAATGTTAGGTGTGTTTTTTGTGCATCTGGTATTAATGGAGTTAAAAGAAATTTGGAATTAGCCGAAATTGTTGATCAATTATTTTTGGTACAAAAGTATGTTTATTTAACTGAAGGTAAAAGAATTTCAAATATAGTGTATATGGGTATAGGAGAACCTTTATTTAATTATGATAATCTTATAAAATCTTTAGATATTTTTACTCATGATAAAGGTTTTAATATAAGTAATAGAAATATAACAGTTTCTACTTCAGGAGTAGTTGATAATATTTATAAATTAGCAGATGAGAAATTTAGAGTAAAATTAGCTATTTCATTACATTCTCCATTTGAAAATAAAAGACAAAAATTAATACCATTAGCTAGAAAATATAAAATAAGTCAGATTTTACAAGCTGCTGAGTACTATTTTAATAAAACTAAACGAAGAATAACTATTGAATATATTTTGCTTAAAAATATTACAGATACTATGGAGGATGCTAAGGAATTAGTTAATATTCTTAAAAATTATAATTTTAAAGTATTCATTAATCTTATACCCTATAACTCAATAGGAGAAGTTTACTTAGATAACGTTTTATTAGAGCAGTCTGATATTGATTCTATAAATAAGTTTTATAATTATATTAAGAATTATTTTGAAGTAAATGTTAGATGGAGTTTAGGTAGAGATATAGATGCTGCTTGTGGCCAACTTAGAAGAAAAACATTAACTATTAATTCTTAAAGATTTTCATGAGATATCTTTTTATTATCTTTATTTTAGGTTATTTATGGATATTTTATAATCTAATAAAAATACATTTTCTAAAATATGATATATTTAAAAAGAAATTAGATCAATTTACTACTATTGTTGTATATAATCCTCCCAGTAGGGGAGTAATTTTGGATAGAAATTTAAAGGAAATAGTTCAAAATAAAGCGGAGCTTGCTATAACTATCCAGAAATCTAAATTTCAATTATTAGATAAAAATACTAAATTAAAAATCATAGCTAATTTAAATAAGTATTTTAAGAAAGATTTACAAAAAGAGATTGATAGGTCATATTTGGATAAAATTATAATTAAGAAAAATCCAAATATTAATGATATTTCATTTATAACTGAGAATTTATATTATTTATATAGTGTTAATGTTGATATATTTTTTAAGAGATCTTATCCATATAAATCTGCTAGTGCATTTATAACAGGTTTTGTTAATATGCCTTCTTATGAAGAAGTTAAAAATAATCCAGAATTAATCTATTATAATTATACTGGAAAGGATGGCTTAGAAAAACAATATGATAGTTTATTAAGGGGAAATTTAGGATTTATAAAATATCAAATAGATCCAGTTGGTAATCCTTATAAAGTTTTATATGAAATTCAGCCTATTAATAATTATATTCTTAAAACTACTATTGATATAGATTTGCAATTATATATTTATAACGAGTTAAAAAAATTGTCTGATAGGTTAAGTAATAATAATGGACAACCTGTAGGTGGATCTGTAGTTTTAATGAAGACCAATGGTGAGGTATTGGCTTTAGTTAGTTATCCTTCTTATGATCCTAATACATTAAAGCCTGATATTAATGAAATAATAAAAAAGTATCCTGATTTTTCTTTTTTTTTAAATAGGGCTATTTCTGGAGAGTATCCTCCTGCTTCTACTTTTAAAATTATTACCTCTTTAGCAGCTTTAAATGAGAATATTATTAACGATAAAACTAAGATATATTGTCCTGGAGTTTTTTATGTTGGAAGCCATCCTTTTTACTGCTTTAATAAATCAGGGCATGGATATTTAGATATTTATTCAGCTTTAGCTTATTCTTGTGATGTTTTTTATTATAAATTAGGTTACGATTTGGGAATTGATAGATTATCTAAATATTGTTTTATGTTAGGCTTAGGGGATTTTACTAATATTGATTTACCTTATGAATCTAAAGGGCTTATACCTACTAAAGATTTTAAGCAAAAATATTTTAATGAGGATTGGACAAAAGGTGATGATGTTAATTCTGCTATTGGTCAAGGGATGGTCTTAGTTACTCCTATTCAAATGGCTGTTGTTGTTAATTCTATTGCTACTGGTTATAAAGTTATTCCTTTTGTTAATTATGAACATAAAGCTAAAAAATTAAAGTTAAATATAGATGAAAAAAAACTTAAAATAATAAGAGACTCTATGAAAAATGCTGTAGATTTTGGAACTGCTAGTATAGTAAAATATAAAGTAAAGAAGTATATAGTTGCTGGTAAAACGGGTACTGCTGAAGTACCTGTTAATTCAAATAATCCTAAGGGATTAAATAATACGTGGTTTGTATGTTTTTTTGATTATAATAAACCTGAGTATGTTTTAGTTATTTCATTAGAAGCAAGTGGAGGTTATGGTGGAGAATATGCAGCCAATTTAGCTGCTAATATTATTAATAAACTTTAAAATCCCTAGATCAAAAGATTTTTTTTAATGTTTAATAGGATTAAGTATAAAAGGGATATTATTTATGAATAAAGAAGAAATAAAAGAAGTAATAAAAGAAGTATTAAACGATAAAGAATTAATAAAAAGTTTTTCTAAGAATTTTTTAAATGGTTTAAGGGAATATGTAACTTATATTTCAAATCAACAGAGTTTTAATGAAAAAATTGAAAAAAAATGAAAAAAGAGTAATTGATAAAAAAAATGAAGTAGATTTTGTTTTACTTGTGGAGTTGGTTGCTTGAATACTAGTTCTTACCCAGATTAATTTTGTA
>JBMFOW010000123.1:0-4681 GCA_049969455.1 bacterium
ATTATAAAAAAAATAAATAGAAAAATAATATTGTTATTTTTTTAATTTTTTTTTAAATTTTTATTTAGTTTATTATTTTACCGATTTGTAGCTTGTTTATTAAATTAGATTCTTGAATATATTTGTTAAAAGTATTAATAAGATAATTAAAATCGTGTTTTAGTGGATGTAGAGTTGTGTTTTGAGTTTTATTTATAATAGAGCCAATAAGTGATTCTAATACATTAGCTCCAAATGAACGATTATCTAAGTAAATGCTCAAAGTAATTATTTTTCTTACTTTGAAATTTATTAGATTTTCAATATCCTTTTCTGTTAATGTATTTGTTATTATAATTTTATCTTTGACTAAATTACCTAGTTTTTTTATGTAATGAAAATCTCCACTTATTATATCTATTTTATCTATATATTTTGATATTATTTTATATATAGTTTTATCTATTTCTTCTTCTTGTTTTTTACCTATAGGATATAGTAGGTAAAAAGGTAAGTTAAGTACATCTTGTAATAAAATATTAGCTATGTTTTTAAGCTCGTTTATATTGTATATTATTTTATCAATTTTAAGTGCAAATATTAAATCACCTATTAAAATTTTAAAATTATTTTCTATAAAAGTTTTAACAGCACTAAATCTATCTAATGAGCTAACTTGCAATACTGTTTGATTATTATTTATTATTTTTTGATCTATTAGGCCTTGGATAATTTTTTTTTCAATTATGTTTTTAATTATACTTCCATCAAATATACTTTTTTTTATTGATAATTTAGCTAACTCATAAGAATCTTTAATTATATATTTTTTATCTTCAATAAATAAGAATAAATCAGTACCTCCTAATCCTATTGCATCTATATCACTATCTTGTAATTTTTTTATTAATTTTTTTAATAAATGATAATCTCCATCTACTCCCAATCTTGCTAAGTATATTTCAAAATTTTCAAATTGTAAATTAGTGAATTTATTTCTTTTAGAGCTACCTAAACTTAAGCTGACTATTTTTAATTTTTCCATTTTTTACACTTCTTTTAAATAAAAGTTTTAAATTTATATTTTAATTTATAGTCTTTATAAGATTATATGCAATTTCAGAAATTATATTATTTACTATATTTCTAGAAGTTTTATTACAGGAAGTAAAGTTACCAAATTTAGTAAATATACTTATTATATAGTAATTTTTATTTTTTATTTCTTGCTCAAAATTATTAGATTTAAATATTATAGCACTATCTAATGATATTCCATCAATATCTCCTGTTTTATTTGCTATATAATAATTATCTAAATATAAAGGAATTTTTTCTGTATATTGTTGTTTTGACATTATTTCTATTAATTTTAATGTATTTTCTTTGTTTAGTAATTCAAAATTTAAAAGTTTATATAATAAATAATTTATTTCAAAAGTTGTTGTGAAATTAACTGGTGGTGAAATAAGATCTGTCATAAATTTTCTATTTATAGTTGTTTTATTTAAATTTAATGATTTGAAATATGAATTTAAAATTTTAAATGGGGCACCTTCTATTTTTTCAATTAAATCTATTAGGATATTACTTGCGGTGTTATCTGAAATTATTATAGCTAATGTAATAAGATCTATTATTTTTATTTTAGATAGATTTAGGTCTTTAATTATCCCAGCTCCTCCTACTTTATTAATATTAGTTATATCTATTTCTCGATTAATATCTATTTTATTTTGTTCATAAAGTTTAAAAATATAAACGGCTAGCGGGATTTTTACTATGCTTGCAGCAGGAAAAACTTCTTCTTCTTCTTTAGATATACGTCTAATATTTCCATCTTTAAAATAAAATAGACAATAACTAATTTTAATAGGTAGTGAATCAACTATTTTAGGTATAATTAAATTTTGATTTATTTCTTCTTTTATAATATTATTTTTTATAATATTATTCATTGTTTTAATAATTAATTTTATTTATTTTTTTTAATTCCTTTTTAAAAAGGGTTTTAGTTAAAAATGAATGGATTCTATAATAGGGGGAAAGGTTAAAAATTTTAGTATAAGTTTTATAAATAATATCTAAATATAAGGGAAAAGGAGTGATCTTTTATGGATCCATTAATATTAGCACGTATTCATTTTGCATTAGCTACTACTTTTCATTTTATATTTCCTCCAGCTACTATTGGACTGTCTTTTTTAATATTGTTATTCCAAACTTTGTATTTATTTAAAAAAGATAAAATATATGATGATATATCTCATTTATTAACTAAATTATTAGCTATTATTTTCGTTGTAGGAGCTGTTACGGGATTTACTTTATCTTTTGCTTTTGGAATGTATTGGTCTAAGTTTTCAAAAATAGCAGGGGACTTAATAGGTATTACTCTTACTGCAGAGGGAGTATTTGCTTTCTTCTTAGAAGGAGTTTTTATAGGATTATTACTATTTGGTAAAAATAAGATTCCCAAGTTTATGTATTGGTTTTCTTCATTAATGGTATTTTTAGGAACTCACTTATCCGCATTTTTTATATTAGCAACAAATAGTTGGATGCAAACTCCTGCAGGTTATGAAATAATTAGAACTGCTACTGGTGAAATAGATAAGATAATAATAGTTGATTGGTTTAAAGCAATATTTAATCCATCTACTTTAGCTAGAATGCTTCATACAACAGTAGCTACCTGGATTACTGCTTCATTATTTACTTCTTCTATTGCTGCTTATTATCTCTTAAATAATAAAAATATAGAATTTTCTAAAACTATGTTGAAAGTAAGTTTTTTAGTATTTACTTTATCTTCATTGGCTCAGCTTTTTACTGGTCATACTCAAGCAATGGTAGCTTTCCATTATCAACCTGCTAAAGTTGCAGCTTTTGAAGCTATGTGGGATACTACTAAAAGACCTGGTATGTCTATTATTGCTATAATTGACGAGAAAAACCAAAGAAATATCTTTAATATTGAAATCCCTTTATTAAACGCTATACTATTTGGTATAGAATTTTATCCCCCTAAATTTAATATTAATATTGAAATGAAGGGATTAAAAGAATTTGTTAAAAAATTATATGATGGTACAGTTATAAAAGAACATCCTCCTGTAACTTGGGTTTATTACACTTATAGAATTATGATATATTTGGGTACTTTCTTTGGTTTATTATCTTTAATTGGATTATATTTATTGTTTACAAATAAAATATTTAACAATAATTTATTTTTAAAGGTTTTGATGTATAGTTGGCCATTACCTTTTATAGCTAATACTGCAGGTTGGTATACTGCTGAAATAGGAAGACAACCTTATATTATATATGGTATTCTTAAAACCCAAGATGCTCTAACTCTTAATTTAAATGCAGCTCCTATTTTATTTACTATTATAGTATTAACTTTATTATATGTATTTTTAACTTATGTGGCTTTATATTTAATAATTAAGATTGTAAAAAATAATAATGTATTTTTAGGAGAAAATAAAGTAAAGCCAGAATTATCTCCTAAAGTATCATAAAAGAAAAGGGGGAATTTTTATGGAAAATTATTTAACACAACATATTTTGTATATAGTTATAGGTGTTGCTTTTTTTGCTTATAGTTTTTTATATGGTCCTATTTTAGGTAGTGGTTCTATTTTTAATTTTATAGCTAAATCTCATGAGGATAGAAAGACTATACTTAATTCAGTTGCACCGTTTTGGGATGGTGCAGGGGTTTGGTTAATTGCTGCAGCTGTTGTTATCTGGGGAGCTTTTCCACAAGCTTATGCTACTGTATTTAGTGGTTTCTTTTTAGCTTTATTTTTTGCTTTAGTTTCTATTATTTTGTCTGTTGTTGCTATTGAATTATATCATAAAGATGAGATTAGAAGAAACTTTTGGGCTAATTCTTATTTTTTAGGTAATCTTATTGTTAGTATTTTATTTGGAGTAGCTTTAGGTAATGTTATGCTTGGAATACCTATGGATCAAGATTTTCATTTTACTGGTTCTTTTTTTGATTTATTAAGACCTTTTCCTTTATTTATGGGATTATTAAGTCTATTTATTCTAATTAATCATGGTATTGGTTATTTAATAATAAAAACTGAATCTGAGGCAACTTCTAGAGCTATTAAATTATTACCTATTACTAATACGATATTTTTGATTTTGTTTATTATATTTGCTTTTTGGGCTTTTGTTTTGTTTAAAAATTCTATATTTAATTTATCTTTGTTCTGGATTTTAATTATTGCTATTATTCTATTAAGTTTCGGTATTTATAAATTTGTTAATTGGACATTTTGGATAATTACTTTACAATTACTTTTTGCTTGGGGATTAGTTGGAGTTATTATGTATCCTAATGTAGTTAGAGGTTTTGAAAATAGCATTACTATATTTAATGCTTCTTCTTCTCCTGTTACTCAAAAAGCTATAATATTTATTTTACTTCTTGGTTTGCCTTTTGTTATTGCATATACATATTATAGTTATTTTGTTTTTAGAAATAAATTTTTTAGCTTTATCCTTAGATTTCTTAGGTTTAACCTGTTTATCTTTATCTGGGTCCATAGTTTCAGATTTAGAAGGTTGTTTATCAGAGGTAGATAGATTTTTATTTTCATTTTTATTTTCAGAGGTAGATAAATCAGAGATAGATATATCAGGGTTATCATAGTTAGTTTCAGATATGTTATCAAAG